>DATCFQ010000235.1:0-3428 GCA_036509495.1 Caulobacteraceae bacterium | reverse complement strand
CCGCCCGCCGGCCTCCCAGCCCGAATCATAGCTGAACACGCCGGCCTGGATCAACTCTGGCGGGAGCTCGACGCCGCGCGCCGCCATGGCCTTGCGGAAACCGCTCAGCCGGCGCGCCGAGGCGGCGTGGTTGGGCGGGCCCTGGATCAGGCCGATGCGGCGGTGGCCGAGGTCCAGCAGATGGTCGGTGATGGTCCGGGCGGCGGCTTCGTCCTCGACCTCGACACAGGCGCTACGGGCCCGGTCGGTGGCCGGCGCGACGCGGACATAGGGCATGTCGGCCGCGTCCAGGGCGTTCAGCACGATCTCGTTGTCACAGACCGGCGCCAGAAGGACGATGCCGTCGACCTGCAGGCCGCCGACCAGCTCCTCCATGTCCGCCGGCAGGTCCAACGCAGTGAGGTCGATGGTCTCGACCACCAGGTGGCGGCCTGAGGCGCGGCAGGCCCGAAGCGCGCCCAGCTGGGCATGCATGGCGTAGGGGCTGACCTGGTGCAGCAGGAAGCCGAGCTGATAGGAGCGGGCGCCGGCCAGGCTTCGCGCCGAGACCTTCGGCCGGTAGCGCAACTCGCGTGCGACGCCCAGGACCCGGTCGCGGACCTCCTCGCGCACGTGCGGCTCGGCGTTCAGCACGCGCGAGACCGTCTTCATCGACACGCCCGCCCGGCGCGCCACATCGGTGATGGTCACGGTGGCCATGACGCTGAGCTTAGCAAGGTGCGAGCGGGCCGCACCACCCCGCCGAAGGCCATGCGGTCAGCGGCGGCTCAGGCAGCGGCGCCCATGGCCTCGATGGCCGAGGTCTCGGGCCCGTATTCGTTGATGGTGGTGCGGCGCATGTCGCGCCGATAGTCGTTGCTGAGCAGCGGCGTGGCGGCGTGCAGGGTGCAGCGGTTGTCCCAGATGGTCATGTCCCAGCGACGCCAGGGGTGGCGATAGACGTACTTGTCCTGGGCGGCGTGGGCGTAGAGCGCTTCGACCAGGGCCAGGCCCTCATCCTCTGCCATGCCTCTGACGCCGACGCAGTGACTGCCGACGTAGAGCGCCTTGCGGCCATAGGGCATGGTGCGAACCAGCGGATGGTCGACGGCCGGGAAGGGCATCACCTGGCGGCGTTCGGGGGTGATCTCGCCCTTGAGCCCGGCCAGTTGGCGTCCCTTCCAGAAATCGTGAATGCCGACGAGGTGTTCGATGCGGTCCTTCATCGACGGAGGCAGGTCGTCATAGGCGGCGCGGGCGTCCAGGAACCGGGTGTCGCCGCCGGCGTTGGGCGGCGGGGTGTCGTGCCCCAGCAGCAGCGACCACTTGGTCGGCATGGCGTGGAACGAGCTGTCGGTGTGGAAGCGCTCGGCCCCCTTGGCCAGGCTCTTGGGGTCGGTGTCGTAGGGCACGATGTCGCCGTTCAGGTCGAGGTTGCCGGCGGCGAACAGCTCGGCCGCCATGCGGCGGGGCGGCTGGGCGCCGGCCGGGCGGCTGGGGATCTCGAGCGGGCCGAAGGCGCGGCTGAAGCGGATCTGCTGTTCGTCGGTGATCTCGGCGCCCCGCACCACCAGGACGCCATAGCGCGCCATGGCGGCCTCGACCGTTTCGATCAGTTCGGCGCTCGGCTCGCGCGTCAGGTCCGCGCCCACCAGTTCGGCGGCGAAGATCGGATGCAGCGGGTTCACCTCCACGGGGGGCTCCTGATCGGCGTTCGATGGACAATAGTTGAGTGCCTCAACGATTGTAAATGAGCCGGTGGCCGCTACGGCTTGACAGCGATGTCAGCCGCGTGATGATCCGGCCCCAACTGCCTGCCGACGGTCTTGGGCGGGCGAGGGGGATCGGCCATGAAGACCATGCTTCTGATCGCGGCCTTGGCCGTCCTGCCGGCGGCCGCCAGCGCCGCGCCGTTTGCGGTCCAGGTGAGGGTCGACAGCGGCGCCCTGGCCGGCGCCGCCCGGGACGGGGTGCTGTCGTTCAAGGGGATTCCCTTCGCCGCCCCGCCGGTCGGCGCCCTGCGCTGGCGCGCGCCCCAGCCGGCGGCGACCTGGACCGGCGTGCGGCCCGCCACCGAATACGGCCACGACTGCATGCAGAAGCCGTTCCCCTCCGACGCCGCGCCGCTGGGAACCGAGCCGGCCGAGGACTGCCTGGTGCTGAACGTCTGGCGGCCGGCAGAGGCCGGCGCGCGCAAGCTGCCGGTGATGGTCTGGATCTATGGCGGCGGCTTCGTCAACGGCGGCTCCTCGCCGGCGGTCTATGACGGCGGGCGGTTCGCCCGCCAGGGCGTGGTGCTGGTCAGCTTCAACTATCGGCTGGGCCGCTTCGGCTTCTTCGCCCATCCGGCCCTGACCCGCGAGAACGCCGACGGCGGACTGCTCGGCAACTACGCCTACATGGACCAGATCGCCGCCCTGAAATGGGTCCGGCGCAACATCTCGGCCTTCGGCGGCGACCCGGCCAACGTCACCGTGTTCGGCGAATCCGCCGGCGGCGGTTCGGTGCACATGCTGCTGACCTCGCCCCTGGCCAAGGGCCTGTTCGCCAAGGCGATCGTCGAATCCGGCGGCGGGCGGGGAGGCTTGATGGGCGCCCGGCGAATCCACGACGCCGAACCCACCGGCGTCGCCCTGGCCAAGGCCAACGGCATCGAGGGCGAGGGGCCCGAGGCGCTGGCCGCGCTGCGCGCTTTGCCGGCCGACGGGCTGGTCAATGGCCTGAACATGGCCAGCATGGGCGCGGCGGCCGGGACCTATGCCGGAGGCCCGTTGCTCGACGGCAGGATCGTCGTCGAGAACCCCGACGAGGCCTATCGCGGCGGCCGCGAGGCCAGGGTCCCGGTGATGATCGGGGCCAATTCCATGGACATCGGTTTCGGGGGCGCCCGCACCATGGACGAGCTGCTGGCGCCGTTCGGCGCCAACAGGGAGAAGGCGAAGGCCGCCTACGATCCGGCCAACACCGGCGACGTCCGGGCCGTCGGGGCCAAGGTCGCCATGGACCGCACCATGGAAGAACCGGCGCGATTCACCGCCGCCCAGTTCGCCCGCCAGGGCCTGCCGGCCTACGAATACCGCTTCTCCTATGTCGCCACCTCGATGCGGAAGCAGTGGCCGGGCGCCCCCCATGCCAGCGAGATCCCCTATGTGTTCGATACGGTGGCGGTGAAATACGGCAAGGACCTGACGCCGCAAGACGCCGCCGCCGGCCGGGCGGCCAACGCCTACTGGGCCCATTTCGCCAAAACCGGCGACCCCAACGGCCCCGGCCTGCCGCACTGGCCGCGCTATGCGCCCGCCAGCGACGGGATCATGGACTTCACCCTGGACGGCCCCAAGGGCGGGCCCGATCCCTGGAAAGCCCGGCTGGACGTGACGGCGGCGGCGGCCGAAGCCCAGCACTGAGGACTGCGGCGGGCTTCGCCTGGTCCGGGACCTGGCGCGGCT
>DATCFQ010000234.1:0-2110 GCA_036509495.1 Caulobacteraceae bacterium | reverse complement strand
GGCCGGATGGAACGGCCACCCTGCAGAAGCAGCTCGATATTCGCGGCCTCACGCTCTACGACCCCTGCGTCCCAGAGTTCGCCAGCGAGCGCGGTCTCGAGGACGACTGCCGCTACGACCTGGTGATCCTGTCGCATGTGCTGTTCTGGATCCCGGTCTCCGATCTGCACCGCTGGGTCCTGCCCCGGATCTACCGGCTGGCCAAGAAAGTCGTGCTGGTGGTCGAGACCATCGGCGAGGCGAAGAAGCAGATCCTCTCCCAGCCCGATCTGCACCCGCGCGGCCTGCACGCCGTCGACTGGATCGACCTGCTGATCCCCCACCAGGCCGAGGGGCCGAACGGCGCGGTCACTAGGCTGGTCACCGAATATCGGGGGCTCGACGGCCGGGTCTACGCTGGGGAATGGCGGCTGTGATCGGTCAGTCGCCGGCGAGGCGATTCCTGGGAAGCCCGCCGCGACCCCAGCCCTCGGCCCGGCGCCCCCACCAGCCCGATCGGGGGAGCCAGTGATCCGAGTCCTCGGCGGCGGCTGGTATGGATGCCATCTGACGGCGGAGCTGGCTGCGCACGGTTTCCAGGTGGAGCTCCACGAAGCACGCGATCGCCTGTTCGAGGGCGCGAGCGGTGCGAATCCTGCCCGCCTGCACCAGGGATTCCACTATCCCCGTAGCCGCCTGACCCGCGCAGCCTGCCTTGACCATGCCGAGCGCTTCCTGGCGGCGTATGGCCAGCTCACCCGGGCGGTTCCGCTCAACATCTACGCCGTTGCGTCCGAAGAGAGCCTCGTGGACTTCGGGACGTTCCGTCAGGTCCTTCAGGGGGAAGTGCCATTTGTGCCCCTCTATGACCCAAGGGAATTCGGACTCCGTCACGTCGAGGGGGCGGTACTGACCGGAGAGCGTCACCTGGTCATCGACGAGGCTCGCCGTCATTTCGAAGCCAAGATTGGGCACCTGGTCACCTATGGCTCGAGGCCCGCCGTGGTGGACGATGGACGCTATCAGCTAACCATCGACTGCACCTTCTGCGCAATGGATTCAGAGGCGATCGACCGCTATGAGCCCTGCATCACCGTCCTGCTCGAAGGCCCCACCGACCGGGCCGTCACCATCATGGATGGGCCGTTCCCGAGCCTCTATCCTTGGAACGAGCAGCTTGGTCTCAACTCGCTCACCAGCGCCAAGTTCACCCCTCTGTCCAAGACCTGCCGCTCCTACGACGAGGCTCAGCATCAGCTCGACACCGTCACCAGCGATGAGCTCGCAGCCCGGATGTCCGACATGCTCGGACAACTGGCGCACTTCTGGCCGGGGGTCCGCGACCACTACCAGATCGCCGATTTTCGCCTCGCCGTTCGGGCCATGCCCAAGTCCGCCGCCGACGCCCGCCTGGTGGACGTGGTCTCGATCGGCGAGCATGCTATCCGGGTGAGGGCGGGCAAGATCGACGCGGTCTTTCGAGCCGAGGCCCTGGTGCTGGAGCACTGCTCTCGATGCTCGGTTCTGTAGCCCTCGAGGATTGGCGCGACCGCGTGGCCCTGGCCTTCGCCACCCGCTACGACCGCACCGGGCGCCATGCCCTGCTCAGCCGCTCCACCTATGACCAGCTGGCGGACGCCGGCGTCGATCTGAGCTGTGCGAAGATGCTCGAGCACTGCGCCCCCCACGTTCCAGGAGTCCGGCCATGACGGTCATCATCACCGGCCTGTGGGGCAAGCACGTCGAGCGGTTCACCGGCGATTTCAGCGAGAGCCTCCGCCAGCACGCGCCGGAGATCCCCGTCTTCCTGTTCATCGGCGGCTACCACATCCCACCCTGCCAGGCGGCCAAGATCTTCCCGATGTCGACGACGAACGGCTGGGAAGCCTTCATGCGCCGGCACGCCGACAACCCGTCCGCCCAGGGCCGCCCGCCGGCCGCGCGACTGAAGCCCAAGGACCGCGTCTCCGGCTACAGCTTCCGGTTCGACGCGGCGAAGTTCGCCGGCCAAGCCTTCGTGCCTGAGACAGCGTCAGAGGCCCTGCCGGACGGCGAGCTGATGATCTGGCTGGACGCCGACGTCATCACCCTCAAGGACATCCCCAAGGGCTTCTTCGAGGGGCTGGTTGGC
>DATCFQ010000233.1:0-4968 GCA_036509495.1 Caulobacteraceae bacterium | reverse complement strand
GTTCCACGGATAGGGCTGGCCGACGCCGAAATAGAGCAGCCGGGTGTCCGGATCGTAGCTGCCGGAGGTCCAGACCGAACCGCCGAAGCGCGCGTCGCCGGGAATCCCGTTCCAGGTGTCACCGCCCGGCTCGCTTGGCGCGGCCACGGTGTAGAAGCGCCAAAGCTCCTTGCCCGTGCCGGAATCGTGGGCGGTGATCGAGCAGCGCGAGATCGTGCAGTTCGAGGCCCCGATGATGATCTTGCCGTTCAGCGCCATGGGGCCGGAGGTATAGGCGCCGTCGCCGGCGACGGCCTCGTCCCACACGGGTTTGCCGGTCCTGATGTCGAGCGCGATCAGGTGCTTGCCGTTGGCGGCGATGAACAGCTTGTCGCCCTCGATGGCGATCATCCGTTTGAAAAGGATTCCGCCCTTGGAAGCGGGCGGGGCGTAGCGCCAGAGCAGATCGCCGTTGGCGGCATTGAGGGCATCGACGCTCTCATCGGGCCCTTGAACGAACAGCACGCCGTCATGCTCGAGCGGGGTCGTCTCGAGCGCGCCCGGCGGCAGGGCCCAGCTCCAGACCATCTGCAGGTCCTTCACATTGCCCTTGTCGACCTGATCCAGCGGACTGAAACCCCAGCCGTTGTAGGTCCTGCGCCACATCAGCCAGTCCGAAGCCGGCGGATTGGCCAGCATGGCGTCGGTGACTGGGGTCAGCTTGGCGAGCGGCGCGTCCTCCTGGGCGATCAGCCGCGGAGCCACATCGTCCGGCTTGGCGGGGAACATGCCTTGGTGGACGTTCTGCGCCGTCGCCGCCCCGGCCATGGCCATGGCGCCCAGCAAGGCGGCGGCCGCCACGGCGCGCGCACGGCCCCTGATGATCTCGCCCATCGATGATCCCTCCCTGTGCCGCTCTGCGGCGGCGCTTTCGTATCAATCGAGACAGTAGAGCTTCAAAGCGAAATCCGTGAGCGGCTCAAGAGGCGGCGGCGGCGAAGCGCGCGTTGAGGTCGGGAACGCCCTGCCCCGCTTCGGCCAGGGCCGAGGCGTCGCCGTCCTTTAGAAACGCCTCGATCGCGCCCTTCAGCGGTGCAAAGGCGGCGCGGAACAGGCCGGTGGCCGAGCTCAGCCGGCGCACGCCCAGGGCTTCAAGCTCGGAGGCATTCGGCACGCCCGCCCATCCCATGACGTTCAGCGGCAGGGCGATGGCTTTTACCAGAGCGGCGATCAGCTCAGGTTCCCGGGCGCCCGGCGCGAAGATCCCGTCCGCGCCGGCGGCCCCGTAGAGCTGGGCCCGCCGCACGGTTTCGCGAAACGCCGCCTCCCCTTCGGCCAGGCGCTTCAGATAGACGTCGCAACGCGCGTTGATGAACAGCTTCACGCCCGCCCGGTCGGCGGCCTTGCGCGCGGCTTCGATCTTGCGCGCGTGCAGGTCGGGGCCCCGGCGGCCATCCTCCAGATTGATCCCCACCGCGCCGGCGCCGATGACCCCGGCGATGACCTCCGAGAGGGTATCCAGATCGTCGCTGTAGCCGCCCTCGATGTCGGCGGTCAGCGGCGCGGCGATGACGCGGGACATCTCGGCGAGAGTGGCCAGCAGCTTGCCCACGGGCAGCGCGTCCCCATCCGGATAGCCGTGCGCCCAGGCGACCGCGGCGCTGGAGGTGGCGACCGCCCTGGCCCCGGCGTCCGCCATCAGGGCCGCGCTGGCCGCATCCCAGGCGTTGGGCAGCACCAGGATGCGCGGACCGGCGTGCAGTGCGTGGAAATCAGCAGCGAATTCAGCCCGGCCGCCCATGCCCCGCTCCAGAACAAATGCCGCGCCCAAGCATTATCCAGCTCGAGTTCGCAACAGGAGACTCGTCATGGCCGAAGACCTCGTCAGCTTGGGAAATTCATCGGAGATCGCCGCCCACACGGCGGCCTATCACAGCTTCGCCCTCGGCGTGAAATGGGTGATCGTAGTGGCCGCCGCGATGATCTCATTCCTGGGCGTGTGGTTCGCCGCGGGCGCCGGCTTCTTCGCCGGATTGATCGTTGGTCTGATCGTCTTCGCGGCCGGGACCTTCGCCCTGCGTCACGGCTGGGCGCACTCTTCCGAGGAAAGCTCCTTGTCTTATCCACCGACCGCGTGAGGCGGACGCGAACCCTGCCAGACCTGCTTGGCGTCCTGGAAGGGTACGGGCACAGGGTTGGTCAGCTCGCAGGCGCGGATGAAACGCACGCCGATCTCGTCGTTCAGCCACCAGACCGCCTGGGCCTCGAACGCCTGGCCGGAGTCCCACAGCACCAGGACCACCTCGTCGGGGCCGCCGCCCGGCTCGTCGAACTGGATGCGCGCGCCGTGGGCGCTGAGGTCGCGCACCAGGCAGGAGCGCGTGCCAGGAAACACCCGGGCGTCGAGGCGGACCGGAACCCGGACCGAGACCCGTCGCTCTTGCGTCGATGATTGGGCGAGCATGCTCATCGAGGCTTGGGATAACACCGGCGTTCTTAAGAAGCCGTTGGCGACAAGCTAGACCTCGGCGGCGACGGACCGCGAGAGCCGCCGGCCGATCGCCAGCACGGCATCGGCCAAGGCATCGACGTCCTCGGACCGGGTGCGGTGGCCGACGATGGCGGCGCGGATGGCCAGCTGGCCGCCGATCCGCGTGGTCGAAGGCGCGGCGACGCCGGACTCCTGTAGCTCGGCGACCAGCTCGGCGTTGAGGGCGTCGCTGGCCGCGCCGGCCCGATAGCGGAAGCAGACGATGTTCAGCCCGGCCGGCGCCAGCCGCTCGAGTTCGGGCTCGCGATCGATCCGGTCGGCCAGGCGCCGCGCCAGCCGGCAGGTCTGCAGCATCGCCGCGCCGAGGCGGTCCGCGCCATAGGCTCTGAGCGTGAACCAGACCTTCAGGGCCCTGAAGCCGCGCGACAGATCCGGTCCGAAGTCGCACGGCCAGGGCGAGCCGGCCGCCAGACCCCGCCCGGCCCGGCCAAGATAGGCCGCCGGCGAGGCGAAGGCCGCCATGTGCCTGTTCGGATCGCGCACCAGCACGAAACCGGCGTCGTAGGGCGCCTGACCCCACTTGTGGAAATCCAGGGCGATGGAGTCGGCGCGCTCGATGCCGGTGAACTGGGGCTTCAGCTCCGGCGACATCACCCCCAGCCCGCCGATGGCGCCGTCGACATGGAAGTGCAGGCCCTCGCGCTCCGCCAGCTCAGCCAGGGCGAAGAGATCGTCCACCGCTCCGGTATCGACGGTCCCCGCCGTGCCGACGATCAGGAAGGGCTGCAAGCCCGCGGCCCGGTCCTGCTCGACCGCTTCGCAGACCGAGGCGTGGTCCATGCGTGCTTCGTGGTCGGTCCCGATCAGACGCAGCGCGTCCGAGCCGAGACCCGCCATCTCCATGGCTCTGGCGATGCAGTTGTGTGCGTCGATCGAGGCGTAGGCGCGAAGACGCCCGCCGACTGCGGCGATGCCCTGCGTTCGCGACCCGGGGCCCAAGGCGGCCGTGCGGGCCACCAGCACCGCCACGAAATTGGCCATCGAGGCGCCGGTGACGAAAATGCCGCTCGAGGTTTCGGGAAACCCGATCAGCTCAGCCATCCAACTGACGACCTGGCGCTCGAGCTGGATCGGGGCCTGCCAGCGGCCGCCGAGATTGGCGTTCAGCCCCGCGGCCAGCATCTCGGCGACGAGACCGACCACCGTGCCCGAGCCATGCACCCAGCCCATGAAGCGCGGATGCAGATTGCCGACGGTGAACGGCGCTACATCGCGCATGAAATCGGCATGGATCTCGGCCAGGGCCGCACCCGACAGCGGCGCCGGCCCGGAGAGGCTCGAAGGCAGGGGGTCCGGCGGCGCGCGCCAGACCGGCCGCTGCCGCACCTGGGCGACGTGATCCAGGATGTCGTCCAGCATGGCGTGCGCCTGGGCGCGGAACGCCGGCCAGTCCTGCGGATCGAGGTCGGTCTCAAGCGCGGGATCTGGCGTCATGCCTCAGCCTCTGATTCCCCAGAGGCTGAGACTTGATGGCCTGTCAGGCAAGCGGACCAGCGTCCGCCGATGGTGTCAGCCTTCGGTGCGGCTGCGCCGAGGGCGGCCGGCGCCCTTGCGGCGGGCCTGCTGGCCCCGCTGGCCCAGGCCCAAGCTCTTGGCCAGTTGAGAGCGAGCTGCGCTGTAGTTCGGCGCAACCATAGGATAGTCCGAAGGCAGACCCCACTTTTCGCGATACTGTTCCGGGGTCAGGCCGCGCGTGGCCAAGTGGCGACGCAGGGTCTTATAGGGCTTGTTGTCTTCGAAGCTGTGCAGTGCGTCCGGCGTGATCGACTTGCGGATTTGCGCTCTGGTGAGCTTCGGACCTGCTGCCGGAGCCTCTTCCGAAGCGGTCTGGCCGGTCCCGTCATTGACGCCGCCCAGGCTGGAAGCGATCTGGCCGATCACATTGGGAATCTCGGAAGGATTCACATGTGAATTCGAAAAGTAGGCGGCTGCAACTTGGGCGACCAGCTGCCGCAAGGCCACGTCCGATTCGGCCATGACAATCTCCTTTGATTTGAAGTCGGGAATAGTAGCCAATAGGCGAAAGCGCAATGCTCTTTCTGCATGACTTGGAAAAGCTTGGGCCGAATTGAGCTTGGGCGAATAAGAACATTCCGGGGCCGGCGCGGACGCATACGAAACCGGCTCCGGGATGCATTGGCGCTAAGCGCAGGATTTTCTTCAGACCGCCAAGCCGCTCCGCGCCAAAGCCCTGCCCAAAGACGCCGGCGGGATTGACCTTGGGGGGCGTCCGCCGCTTTAGCTCGCGCAGTGCATCGAAGGGACGTCGGCGGTGATGACCTATCTGTGGATCGCGATCGGCGGCGCGCTGGGCAGCATGGCCCGCTATGCTGGCACCAACCTCGCCGCGGCATGGCTGGGCGGCCACTTTCCCTGGGGCACCCTGATCATCAATGTGATCGGCTCGCTGGTGATCGGCTTCTTCGCCGCCCTGACCG
>DATCFQ010000232.1:0-4503 GCA_036509495.1 Caulobacteraceae bacterium | reverse complement strand
TGGATCCGGCCGACTGGGCGCGCCGTACTGAAGCCTGCCGAAGCAAGGCGATAGACGAGCCTTCGCCCAATTCTTGACCGTGTCAACAATCTGCGCCCGAACGCGGGTCAGCTGTAGCTCTGCAGCGGACGCACCTCGAGGGGGCCCTGCGCCAGGACCTCGATCGCCTGGGAGGCGGCGAGGGCGCCGGAGGCGGTGGTGTAATAGGGGATCTTCATGGTCAGGGCGGTGCGCCGGATCGAGAAGCTGTCCTTCAGCGACTGCAGGCCCTCGGTGGTGTTGAACACCAGCTGCACCTCGCCGTTCTTCATCTGGTCGACGATGTTGGGCCGCACGTTCTCATAGACCTTGGGCACTCGGGCGACCTTCACCCCGCTCTCGCTGAGGAAGCTGCAGGTGCCTTCGGTGGCGATGATCCGGAAGCCCAGCGCCGCCAGCCGCCGCACCGGATCCAGGATGAACGGCTTGTCGGACTCCTTCACCGAGACGAACACGCAGCCCGAGGCGGGGAGGGTGACGCCGCCGCCCAGCTGGCTCTTGGCGAAGGCGCGGGCGAAGGCCTGAGACGGGTCCTCGCCGGGCCGGATCCAGTCCAGGCCCATGACCTCGCCGGTCGACCGCATCTCCGGGCCCAGCACCGTGTCGACGCCGGGGAAGCGGGCGAAGGGGAACACCGCCTCCTTCACCGCGATGTGGTCGTAGGGCGGGGTGTGCAGGCCGAAGTCGGCGAGGCGCACGCCGGCCATCACCTTGGCGGCGATGGCCGCGACCGGCCGGTTGATGGTCTTGGCCACGAAGGGGATGGTGCGGCTGGCGCGCGGATTGACCTCCAGCACATAGATGCGCGGGTGCTCGCTGTGCGGCTCCTCGATGGCGTACTGGACGTTCATCAGGCCGCGGACCTGCAGCGCCTTGGCCATCACCTTGGTCTGGCGCTCCATCTCGGCGATGGTTTCCGGCTTCAGCGAGAACGGCGGCAGCGAACAGGCCGAGTCGCCCGAGTGCACCCCGGCTTCTTCGATGTGCTCCATGATCCCGGCGATGAACACCGTCTCGCCGTCGGCCAGGGCGTCGACGTCCACCTCGGTGGCGCGCGAGAGGTACTGATCGATCAGCACCGGCGAGTCGCCCGATACCTTCACCGCGTCGCGGATGTAGCGGTGCAGCTGCTCTTCGTCGCGGACGATCTCCATGGCCCGGCCGCCAAGCACGTAAGAGGGCCGGATCACCACCGGGAAACCGATCTTGCGGGCCCCGGCCAGGGCCTGTTCCGGCGTGCGGGCGATGGCGTTGATCGGCTGGGCGATGCCCAGCTTGACCAGCAGCTGCTGGAAGCGCTCGCGGTCCTCGGCTAGGTCGATGGCGTCCGGCGAGGTGCCGAGGATCGGCACGCCCGCCGCTTCCAGCGGGCCGGCCAGCTTCAAGGGCGTCTGGCCGCCGAACTGCACGATGACGCCCAGCAGCTCTCCCGAAGACCTCTCGGTCTCGATCAGCTCCAGCACGTCCTCGGCGGTCAGCGGCTCGAAATAGAGCCGGTCTGAGGTGTCGTAGTCTGTCGAAACCGTCTCGGGGTTGCAGTTCACCATGATCGACTCGATGCCGATCTCCTTCATGGCGAAGGCCGCGTGGCAGCAGCAGTAGTCGAACTCGATGCCCTGGCCGATCCGGTTGGGGCCGCCGCCGAGGATGATCACCTTCTTGCGGGTCGAGGGCTCGCTCTCGCACTGGGCCGGCTGGCCGAGCGCGCCCGATTCGTAGGTCGAGTACATGTAGGGCGTCTTGGCGGCGAACTCGGCCGCGCAGGTGTCCACCCGCTTGTACACCGGCCGCACACCCACCGCCCGACGCGCCACGCGCGCCTCGGCCTCGCTGATGCCGGCGAGCTTCGCCAGGCGGGCGTCGGAGAAGCCCATGGCCTTGAGCCGGCGGAATCCTGCCGCATCGGAGGGCAGGCCGCGCTTCAGCACCTCGGCCTCGACCGCGACCAGATGCTCGATCTGGCGCAGCACCCAGGGCTCGTAGGCGCAGGCGGCGTTCACCTGTTCGACGCTGAGGCCGTGGCGGAAGGCCTGGGCGATCACCCGGATGCGGTCGGGGGTCGGCTGGGCCAGGGCCCGCACGATGGCCGCGCGGGCGGAGGCCTCATCGGCATCCTCGGCGCCGGGGATGGCGATCTCGTCGAAGCCGTCCAGGCCGGTCTCCAGCGACCGCAGCGCCTTCTGGAAGCTCTCCAGGAAGGTGCGGCCGATGGCCATGGCCTCCCCCACCGACTTCATCGAGGTGGTGAGATAGGGCTCCGAGCCCGGGTACTTCTCGAAGGCGAAGCGCGGGATCTTGGTGACGATATAGTCGATGGTCGGCTCGAACGACGCCGGCGTCGCGCCGGTGATGTCGTTGTCGAGCTCGTCCAGGGTGTAGCCGACCGCCAGGCGGGCGGCGACCTTGGCGATCGGAAAGCCGGTGGCCTTGGAGGCCAGGGCCGAGGACCGCGACACCCGCGGGTTCATCTCGATCACCAGCATGCGGCCGTCGCGCGGATTGACCGCGAACTGCACGTTCGAGCCGCCGGTCTCCACCCCCACTTCGCGCAGCACCGCGATCGCCGCGGTGCGCATGCGCTGGTATTCCTTGTCCGACAGCGTCAGGGCCGGGGCGACGGTGATCGAATCGCCGGTGTGCACCCCCATCGGATCGATGTTCTCGATCGAGCAGACGATGATGCAGTTGTCGGCCTTGTCGCGGACGACCTCGAGTTCGTATTCCTTCCAGCCGAGCACCGATTCCTCGACCAGCACCTCGTGGGTGGGCGACAGGTCCAGGCCGCGCTCGATGATCTCGCGGAATTCCTCGACATTGTAGGCGATGCCGCCGCCGGTGCCGGCCAGGGTGAAGGACGGCCGGATGATCGCCGGCAGGCCGACGAAGTCGAGGCCCTCGATCGCCTCTTCCAGGGTATGGGCCACGCGCGAGCGCGGGCTCTCCAGGCCGATGGCGTCCATGGCGTCGCGGAACAGCTGCCGGTCCTCGGCCTTGTCGATCACGTGGGCCTTGGCCCCGATCATCTCCACGCCGTACTTTTCCAGCACGCCGGTGCGGTCCAACGTCAGGGCCGTATTCAGCGCCGTCTGGCCGCCCATGGTGGGGAGCAGGGCGTCGGGCCGCTCCTTCTCGATGATCTTCTCGACCATGGCCGGGGTGATCGGCTCGACATAGGTCGCGTCCGCCACGTCCGGATCGGTCATGATGGTGGCGGGATTGGAATTGACCAGGATGATCCGGTAGCCCTCGGCCCGGAGCGCCTTGCAGGCCTGCACGCCCGAATAGTCGAACTCGCACGCCTGGCCGATCACGATCGGCCCCGCGCCGATGATCAGGATCGAGGAGATATCGGTCCGTTTGGGCATTCGTTACTCGCGCAGGGGCGAGGGTCGCGCGTCGCGCGCCCGTCGCCGGTCGTCATGCAGGTCAAGCGGCTCGTTTAGAGAGGCCTTCGCCGGTGCGCAAGCCGGGCCGTGCGCACCGTGAGCGCGGCCGTGGCCGCCGGCCCGCCCGGAACCCTATTTGGCGGGGCGGCGAGGCGGATCAGCTGGATGCTGACCACGGTCCGCGCATCCCTCGCCGGCCGGGCGTCATCCTTGACCGCGGAGCTGGAACGGCCCCGAACGGCTGTCGAGCGGTGCGCCGTCGGCGCGGTCGGCGACCAGCACCTGGCCCTTGGCGGTTCCGGGATCGATCTCGCCGAGCGAGAAGGCAAGCTTGTAGCCGTCCTGGCAGGTCACCTGGCTACATGACCGCGCAGGGTCGCGGCGGCCATAGAGCGGGCCCCGGCCGCCCTCAGGCGCATTCGCGTGCCGACCCAGGCGTCTCCTGCCCGAATTTGGGGCGCAAGTGACGGATGTGTAATGCGAACCTCCCTGAACGAGGTCCTTCATGCCCTGCATGAGCTCCAGTCGAGGTGAGCTGTGCTCGTGTTCTGCACCTCTGGGTCAAAAATTTGGCGAGTGTGGCTATTTTGTGATGGCGCTCCCGCGAAACTCCGGACTAGGCTGAGTGCAACTCATCGTTGGGCGACCGCCAGGGGGCAGTCGGATTCAGGGGGCGTAGTCATGAAGCGAAGTCTGTTGGCGACCACCATCATTGGTGGTCTGAGCGGTATTGTGCTGGCCGGTGCGCCAGGCGCGGTCTGGGCCCAGGCCGCGGACCAAGGTCCCCCACCGGCGGCCAAGCCGGCGCCCAAGCCTGAGGCCCCGCCGAGCGCCGGCGAGGTGGTGGTCACCGGCTCGCGCATCCGCCACACCAATTACAACTCGCCCGCCCCGATCGCGATCATCACCACCGACGAGGCCAAGGACGAGGGCCTGCTCACCGCCAGCCAGATGCTGCAGAGAAGCACCGCGGCAGCCGGCTCGGTGCAGATCAACGAGCAGTTCGGCGGCTACGTCGTGAACGGCGGGCCGGGTGTTGACACCGTCTCGCTGCGCGGCCTGGGCTCGCAGCGGACCC
>DATCFQ010000231.1:0-7287 GCA_036509495.1 Caulobacteraceae bacterium | reverse complement strand
TAGAGATCTTTTGAGGGAGTTCGCTCGCCCGCCGCACCCGTAATGAAGGTGAGGTCATCCGGCACCGGGTCAAAGGCAATTCTCTGGCTCGCTGCCCCCGGCTCGACCCATTCTTCACGACGAAACTCGCCTGAGAGAAGTGCAAGGCTTGCTGGCGAACCGGGAGATTCGAAGCTTTCTGAAATTGTGTTTTCGTTAGTTTCGGGCCCCATGGCCGGGACCTCGTCGTCACCCCATTCGTCAGTTCTGCCGACCTTGAACACAGCCCACCCGCCCTGCATTCCGCCTTCAGCGATGGCGTTGCAGCGGACCTCGCGTCGGCCGTCTTCAACTTCGTCCTCAGTTAGGTCGCCATTCTTCAGCCCGAAGGGCGCCGGGTCCTGCACAACGAGTCGTCGCTCACGAAACGTCTGAGTGAGAAGGGCCATCTTTCGCGCAGCGAGGTAGTCTCGAAGGAATTCGGGCCTGATGGATAAGCTTACTGACGCGCCGTTTGCGCCGCGCTCCAGCCTGACCACCTCCGCATACCCTTCATGAGGTCTTACCCAGACATCGCCTTCACGCTTCAGGCCGAGCGCCAGAACTAAGTCCTGGCATGGGTACAGATCGCTTCCTTCACCGTGGGGAAAATACTGGCAAATTGCGAGATCGATCCCAATTTCGGCACCATCACCGTCCGACTTAATGGCTGGGGCGTAGTATAGACCTTCCCAAACAGATGCCCCGTTAAACTGCGCCAGAGAACTGAAGTCGAAGTTTGCTTGCTCGCGTTTGGCGAGGTGGACCGCCAGCGATCTAACGCCGACGTAATCATGGACATACCCGAGGTGCCCGTATTCGCCCCGTTTGGCCTCCTCACTCTGAAATAATGGTAGCCAAGTTCGGCTTGCTATCCGAGAACGGAGCTTGCCCTGGAAGTCCAGCCAATTTCTGTCTAGGCGGTCGGTCACCCTCGTCCACTCCGCAAACTCGGAAATCGATACCCCATCATGGACTATCGCCCAAGATGAGTATGTTTGTAGGCAAGGCTTAGGTTGTTACGGGTGGCAATGCTAGGGTCGCGGAGGCTGACCCTCCCAACGTCCGCCGTGGGTCGAACCCGGTCATCGGGATCATGCCCGGAAGCGGACGCCAGTGGACTTATCAGTACAGGCCCTAGCCGCCCGCCCGCCAGCGCCCGACCGGTAACCACGCAGCGCGGCCAAAGCGCTCACACGCCAATTCCTGGGGACATGCCAGGCGGCGCCGCTTGAATGCGCACGCGCAAAGTCCACATTACTTCCGACCCGCCGAGTCAGGCGGAAAGGAACGACGGCCGGCGGATCTGATCTGCTGCGCCGTCCTGGGCCGAGCGCCTGGATTGGGCCGGCCAGGGAGCAGTGCGTTATGAGCGATATGAGAACGATACCGGTGCTGCCGCTGCGGGACATCGTGGTGTTCCCGTACATGATCAGCCCCTTGTTCGTGGGCCGGGACAAATCCGTCCGCGCCCTCGAAGAGGTGATGAAGCACGACAAGCACATTCTTCTGGCCACCCAGAAGAACTCCACCGACGACGATCCCAAGCCGGGGGCGATCTATGACGTGGGCGTGATCGCCCAGGTCCTGCAGCTGCTCAAGCTGCCCGACGGCACCGTCAAGGTGCTGGTCGAGGGCAAGTCGCGGGCGGCGATCGTCAGCTTCACCGACAAGACCGAGTTCCACGAGGCCGAGGTCGCCTCGATCGAGGAGGAGCTGGGCGAGCCGCATGAGGCCGAGGCGCTGTCGCGCGCGGTCATCGAGCAGTTCGACAACTATGTGAAGCTGAACAAGAAGATCCAGCCGGACGCCATGGCCCGGATCCCTCAGATCACCGATCCGTCCGAGCTGGCCGACCAGATCTCCCAGCACCTGTCGGTGAAGATCACCGACAAGCAGAACCTCTTGGAGATCTTCAACGTCACCAAGCGTCTGGAGAAGGTCTTCGCCCTGATGGAGGGCGAGATCTCGGTGCTGCACGTCGAGAAGAAGATCCGCTCGCGCGTGAAGCGCCAGATGGAGAAGACCCAGCGCGAGTACTACCTGAACGAGCAGATGAAGGCGATCCAGCGCGAGCTGGGCGAACAGGAAGACACCCGCGACGAACTCAACGAGCTGGAAAAGCGCATCAAGCGCACCAAGCTCTCCAAGGAGGCCCGCACCAAGGCCGATGCGGAGCTGAAGAAGCTGCGCAACATGAGCCCGATGTCGGCGGAATCCACCGTCGTGCGCAACTACCTCGACTGGCTGCTGTCGATCCCGTGGGGCAAGGCCAAGGCCAAGAAGATCGACATCGTCGAGGCCGAACGGATCCTGGAAGAGGACCACTATGGCCTCGAGAAGGTGAAGGAGCGCATCCTCGAGTACCTGGCGGTGCAGACCCGGACCAATTCGCTGAAGGGTCCGATCCTCTGCCTGGTGGGCCCTCCGGGCGTGGGCAAGACCTCGCTCGGCCGCTCGATCGCCAAGGCGACCGGCCGCGAGTTCGTGCGCCTGTCGCTCGGCGGCGTGCGCGACGAGGCCGAGATCAGAGGCCACCGGCGCACCTACATCGGCTCGATGCCCGGCAAGGTCATCCAGTCGATGAAGAAGGCCAAGAGCGTGGACCCGTTCTTCCTGTTCGACGAGATCGACAAGCTCGGCGCCGACTGGCGCGGAGACCCGACCTCGGCGCTGCTGGAGGTGCTGGATCCGGAGCAGAACAACAGCTTCAACGACCACTATCTGGAGGTCGACTACGACCTGTCGCAGGTGATGTTCGTCACCACGGCCAACAGCCTGAACATGCCTCAGCCGCTGATGGACCGGATGGAGATCATCCGTATCCCCGGCTACACCGAGGATGAGAAGGTGGAGATCGCCAAGCGGCACCTCTTGCCCAAGCTGGCCAAGGATCACGGCCTGAAGGAAGGCGAGTGGGTGGTGCCGGACAAGGCCATCCGTGACCTGATCCGCTACTACACCCGCGAGGCCGGCGTCCGGTCGCTGGAGCGCGAACTCGGCAACCTGGCCCGCAAGGGCATCCGCGCCATGGCCAAGGAGAAGATCGTCCAGGTCACCATCGACGACGAGCTGCTCGGCAAGTACGCCGGCGTGCGCAAGTACCACTACGGCGAGACCGACGAGGACGACCAGGTCGGCATCGTCACCGGCCTGGCCTGGACCGAGTTCGGTGGCGACATCCTGACCATCGAAGCCGTGCGCATGATCGGCAAGGGGCGGATGTCGATCACCGGCAACCTGAAAGATGTGATGAAGGAGTCGATCTCGGCGGCCAACAGCTACGTCCGGGCGCGCGCGACCCACTTCGGCATCAAGCCGACGCTTTTCGATAAGACCGACGTCCACGTCCACGTGCCCGAAGGGGCCACGCCCAAGGACGGCCCGTCCGCCGGCGTCGCCATGGCGGTCGCGATGATCTCGGTGCTCACCGGCATACCGGTCCGCAAGGACTTGGCCATGACCGGCGAGATCACCCTGCGCGGCCGCGTGCTGCCGATCGGAGGCCTGAAGGAGAAGCTGCTCGCGGCCCTCCGCTCGGGCATCAAGACGGTGCTGATCCCCTCGGAGAACGAGAAGGACCTGGCCGACATCCCCGAGAACGTGAAGGCGGGGCTGAAGATCATCCCGGTCTCCACGGTGGACGCGGTGCTGGCCGAAGCCCTGACCCAGCCTCTGACGCCCATCGAATGGACCGAGGAGGACGATCGGGCCCTGCCGGCGACGGCGACCACGCTCGACGAAGTGGACCCCGAAGCGGTCATCACCCACTGATCTTCCCGAGGGTCCGGCTCCGGCCGGACCCTCGGATTGACAGACTCGAAAAAACTTGGGCGGCGCGGGGCGACTCGCGCCGCCTTCGTTTGACGCGGCCTCTCAACCGTCGCCATAATCTTTCACGCGTGGGGCGATCTTCTCGCTGGGGAATGGGTTGGGAGGGACACATGACGAAGGCCGAACTGGTCGATGCGATTGCGCAGAACGCCAAACTCACCAAGTCGCAGGCCCGCGACGCGCTCGAGGCGTTCGTCGGCGCCGTCACCTCGACGCTGAAGGGCGGCAAGGAGGTGCGGCTGGTCGGCTTCGGCTGTTTCGTGCCGGTCGAGCGCAAGGCCGGCTTGGCCCGCAATCCGCGCACCGGCGCCTCGGTCCGCCGCCCGGCCTCGCGCACCTGCCGCTTCCGCGTCGGCGACAGCCTGAAGTCCGTGCTGAACGGCTGAACCTGCCAGCGGCTTGGTGCGTGGTGAGGAGGCGAGCAGCCGCTTACGGGCGGCCGCTAGTTCGCATTCAAGCCCATGTCCCGGCTCTGGAGCTTGCGTTTCCAACGCTCTTCCATGGTGGCGATGTCCTTCGGCGTAGCTGACGAACCCGCGAACTCCAGAATACAGACTTGGTAATCGGAGGAATCACGACTCTTGAGTCGAACGTTGCCGCCATGTCCGGTGGCGGCGTAATTCAGCCATCGTCCCAGGAACCCATCCTCACCGTCCGCCTTGCCGACGTACTGCTCTCGCGTTTTCGGGCAGGTCAGCAGATAGATGCCTCTCCCCTGTCGCAGGTGAGAGAGCCAACCCTCCGGTAGATATTCGATCTCCGAAAGCGGCTTGATGAACTCTAGTGGGCCAGGAAATTCGGGGTCCCGCATGGCCCGCGCCAGTTCCACGACGGCGTGATCGCTTTCGCCGTTCTGCCGCCAATTCCGACCGTTCCACTCGATGAATAGGCGGCCCGCAAACTCGCCTAGATCTTCGGCTGGAATGCATTCGTAATAGTCATGTTCGGTTGGGCTCGGCGGCCTGCGGCTAAGCACGTCTACAAGTCCTTCGGGTACCGGACCGATGAGCGCAGATCGATACATTCCGACAAAGCATGTTCGCCCGTCGCCTAGGGCTATGAATGAAGCCCACCACGGTCTGACAAAGTGGCTGCGGAATCGCTGAAGCTGGATTGACTGATAGGTTTCGAAGGCGGCCCGGCTATTGCGCCAGACGGCGAAGAGATCGGTACGCTCTATGGTGTGACGCAGGATCTTGACCGCGTTCGGTTCAAGGCCGGCATCGGCCAAGAGCGTTTTGAAATAGATTGTCATCGACGTCCCCGGCGGGGCGGCACGTTAGGCGGTGCCCGCTCATCGCTCAACAGCAACGGCGCGGCAGCCTTCGCTCGCTTCGCATCTTCCACTGTAGGCTGGTGGGCGGCGAGGGGTTCGAACCCCCGACCTTCTGGGTGTAAACCAGACGCTCTGACCAGCTGAGCTAGCCGCCCGTCACCGCGGCGCGCCAAAGGGCCGCGCGCGGCCGCGACTGTCTACCCGCGAGGACATGCGAGCGCCAGAGCCTGGCGGCAGCGTCGGCTCGCGCGGCGAGTATTCGGATTTTCAGGAAATGGCGCGAGTGACGGGACTCGAACCCGCGACCTCCGGCGTGACAGGCCGGCGCTCTAACCAACTGAGCTACACCCGCAACAAGCCGGCGCAAGCGGCCGGTTCGTGAGGCGCGTGACATAGGTCTGCCCCGCCATCCGTGTCAACCGACGCGAGGCCCTTTCCAGCGCCTCCCGCGCAGGCGCCGATGGTCGCGCCGGCCCCTTGCCGGAAGGTTGTGCGCGCCCGGCCGGAATTCCGCGCCGCCGCGTTTGAAGCGCCCGGTTCCATCGGCTACAAGGCGCCGCGACTCTCCCCCGGGGCACGCATGAACGCCTTTCTGCTGCAGTACCTGCCGATCGTCATCTTCCTGGCCGTTGCCGGCGTTATCGGGGTGGCCTTCCTCGTCGCCTCGACGGTGCTGGCGCCCAGCGCGCCGGACTCCGAGAAGACCTCGGCCTATGAGTGCGGCTTCAACGCCTTCGACGACGCGCGGATGAAGTTCGACATCCGCTACTATCTGGTCGCGATGCTGTTCATCATCTTCGACCTGGAAGTGGCCTTCCTGTTCCCCTGGGGCGTGGCGCTGACCAAGCTGCCGCACCAGACGGAGGTCTTCGCCTTCTGGTCGATGATGGTCTTCCTGGGCGTGCTGACCGTGGGCTTCATCTACGAGTGGAAGAAGGGAGCCCTGGAATGGGAGTAATCATTCCCGCCGGCGCCGGCGCCGGCGGCCGGGCGGTCACCCCCGGCTACGACGCTAAGCTACACGATCCCTATTTCGACGGCGTGTCCGACGCCCTGGCCGACAAGGGCTTCGTGGTCGCCGCCACCGACGACCTGATCACCTGGGCCCGCACCGGCTCTCTGATGTGGATGACCTTCGGGCTCGCCTGCTGCGCGGTCGAGATGATGCAGATGTCGATGCCGCGCTACGACGCCGAGCGCTTCGGCTTCGCGCCGCGCGCCAGCCCGCGCCAGTCGGACGTGATGATCGTGGCCGGCACCCTGACCAACAAGATGGCCCCGGCGCTGCGCAAGGTCTACGACCAGATGCCCGAGCCGCGCTATGTCATCTCCATGGGCTCCTGCGCCAATGGCGGCGGCTATTATCACTACAGCTACAGCGTCGTGCGCGGATGCGACCGCATCGTGCCGGTCGACGTCTATGTGCCGGGCTGCCCGCCGACCGCCGAGGCCCTGCTCTACGGGGTGCTGCAGCTGCAGAAGAAAATCCGCCGCACCGGGACCATCGAGCGATGAGCTTCATCGTCTCCGACCAGGAGCTGGCCGAACTCGGGCAGCGGATCCAGACCGCCTCGGGGGGCGCGGTCGCCGGATTCGAGGTCGCCTATAACGAGCTGACCCTGGATGTCGTGGCGCACCGGATCGTCGACATCCTGACCCATCTTCGCGACGACACGGGCCTCAGGTTCCGCCAGCTGATCGACCTGACCTGCGTCGACTATCCGGACCGGGCCAAACGCTTCGACGTGGTCTATCACCTGCTGTCGCACGTCCAGAACCGCCGCGTCCGGCTGAAGCTCGAGACCGACGAGGACACCCCCGTCGCGTCGATCGTCGGCGTACACCCCTGCGCCGACTGGTTCGAGCGCGAGGCCTTCGACATGTTCGGCGTGGTCTTCTCCGGCCACCCGGACCTGCGCCGCCTGCTGACCGACTACGGCTTCACCGGCTATCCGCTGCGCAAGGACTTCCCCATGACGGGGTATGTCGAGGTCCGCTACGACGAGCAGCAGAAGCGGGTGGTCTACGAGCCGGTCAAGTTGCCTCAGGAGTTCCGCCAGTTCGACTTCCTGTCGCCTTGGGAAGGGGACCGGCGTCAGCTGCCCGGCCAGGGCTATCCGTACATCCTGCCGGGCGACGAGAAGGCGGGGGGATAGGCC
>DATCFQ010000230.1:0-8579 GCA_036509495.1 Caulobacteraceae bacterium | reverse complement strand
CTGGCGGCCTACAAGGAGAGCGACACCTCGTTCCCGGCGCGCTACGCCCGCGCCATCGCCCACTACCGGGCCGGCGATACCGATCTGGCGCTGAAGAGCATCGACGCCCTGGTCGCCGACAGGCCCGACGACCCCTATCTCTATGAGCTCAAGGGCCAGGTGCTGTTCGAGGACGGCAAGATCAAGGACTCCGAGGCGCCCTACCGCAAGGCCGTCGAGCTGAAGCCGAACGCGTCCTTGCTGCACATGTTCCTAGGCCAGACGCTGGAGTCCGAGGAGGACAAGACCAAGCTCGACGACGCCATCGCCAACCTGCGGCGTTCGCTCGACTTGGAGAACGACAACCCGGACGCCTGGCAGTTCCTGGCCCGCGCCTATGACGCCAAGGGCGATCCCGGCATGGCGCGGCTGGCGACGGCCGAGCAGGATTTCGCGCTCGGCCAGCTCAAGGATGCGCGGGTGTTCGCCATGCGCGCCCGCGAGATGTTGCCGAAAGATACCCCGCAGTGGCGCCGGGCGACCGACATCGTGCTTGTATCCCAGCCCAGCCGTGACGATCTGAAAGCCATCGGCCAGGGCGGCTGACCGCTGCCCTGCATCCCTCTGCGTTCCTGGAGACTGAATTGATCCGCCGCACCAGCTTCATCCTCTTCGCCGCCGCCGCGGCCAGTTTCCTCGTGGTGGGCTGCACCCGCGCCCAGGACACCAGCTTCGGCGACAAGGTGCACGCCTATCTGATGGCCCACCCCGAGGTGATCGAGGAAGCCGTGCAGAAGCTGCAGGAGCAGAAGGACCAGCAGTCGGCGGTCAAGGCCAAGACCGCCCTGCAACACGACCGCCAGTCGCTCGAGCGCGATCCGCGCGACTTCGTCGCCAATCCGAACGGCAAGCTCACCGTCACCGAGTTCTACGACTATCGCTGCCCGCACTGCATCAACGCCGCCCCGGCAGTGCTGAAGATCATCCAGGATAATCCGGACGTCCGCTTCGTGTTCAAGGAGCTGCCGATCTTCGGCGCCGTGTCCGAGCACGCCGCCCGCGAGGCGATCGCCATCAAGGCCTCAGGCGGCGACTACCTCGGCTTCTACAAGACGCTGATGAGCATCCGCGGGCTCGACGACACCGGCATCGACAAGGTGGCCCGCACCTACGGCGTCGATCCGGCCAAGGCCCAGCAGGGCCCGTTCCGCACCGTCGCCGATTCCGAGATCGCCGACGTACACAAGCTCGCCAATGAGCTCGACATCGAAGGCACCCCGACCTTCATCATCGGCGACACCCTGGTCCCCGGCGAGGACATGACCGCAGTGAAGAGCGCCATCGCCAAGACCCGCGCCGGCGCGAAGGCGAGCTAGCAGAATCTCTAGAGCGGATTGAGTTTAGGGGGACCTGGCGCCAACTTTTCCCCCGCTCATCCCCGCGAAAGCGGGGACCCAGGCTTTTTCGACCACGAAGTTCAAGAAGATCTTCATGTCCTTCGTGAACTTCGTGGTTCCTCTTCAACTCGGGCGCCGACCTGTCCTGGATCCCGGCCGTCGCCGGGATGAGCGGAAGCTTGCTGATTCAGCCCAATTCCAACCCACTCTAGATCAACCCCGCCAGGGGCGAGGACGGATCGGCGTACATGCGCCGCGGCATGCGGCCGGCCATGTAACTTTCGCGGCCGGCGATCACTGCGTGCTTCATGGCCCGGGCCATGCGCACCGGATCCTGCGCCTGGGCGATGGCGGTGTTGACGATCACCGCGTCGCAGCCGAGCTCCATCGCCGTCGTCGCGTCCGAGGCGCAGCCGACGCCGGCGTCGACCAGCACCGGCACGCCCGCCTGCTCGACGATCAGCCGGACATTGACCCGGTTCTGCACCCCCAGGCCCGAGCCGATCGGCGCCCCGGCCGGCATGATCGCCACCGCTCCTGCGTCTTCCAGCTTGCGACAGAACACCAGGTCGTCGGTGCAATAGACCATGCAGTTGAAGCCCTCGGCGACCAGCAGCTTCAGCGCCCGCAGGGTCTCCTCCATGTCGGGATAGAGGGTGCGGGCGTCGGTCAGCACCTCGAGCTTGACCAGGTCCCAGCCGCCGGCCTCGCGCGCCAGCCTGAGCGTGCGCACGGCCTCCTCGCCGGTGGTGCAGCCAGCGGTGTTGGGCAGATAGGTGAAGCGCTTCTGGTCCAGGAAATCCACCAGCCGTGGCTGGGCCGGATCGGACAGGTTCACCCGGCGCAGGGCGACGGTGACGATCTCAGCGCCCGCGGCCTCCGCGGCGGCGGCGTTCTGGGCGTAGTCCTTGTACTTGCCGGTCCCCACGATCAGCCGTGAGGTGAAATTGCGCCCCGCCACCGACCAGCCATCCTGATCGGCGGCGGTGACCTGGGCGATCTTGGCTTGGACGTTCAACCTGGCCTCCTGACCATCGGTACAGAAGGGCCTTGCCTAAAGGCGGTGTGACGGACGGCGTCCGCGTTCCCAATCCCTTCGCCGGCATGACCCGGATCAGGTTCAGCGGGTCGCCGCGCCTGATGCGGCCTCTCAGCCCCTTGCGAGGCTCCCCGGAGAACGGGTGGACCCTAGCCCTCAGGCGGCGGGGGTTCAATGGCGCGGCGGGTTCGGCGCGAAGGTGACTTTGGCCCGGGTTTCCGTCTCGGGCGGCGCATTGGGGTCCAGCCGGCGCCAGCTGGCGTAGTCGGCGAGGGCGAGCTTGGCGTCGTTCCTTCCCGCATAGGCCATGGCGCGGAAATGATAGGCCGCGGCGTCCTTCGGGTTCAGCGCGACGGCGGCGCTGAGGTCGGCGACAGCGGCGTCGTAGCGGTTCAGCGACAGCTCGGCGAAGCCCTTGCCGCGCAGGGCCTCCTCGTTGCTGGGATCGATAGCGACAGCGCGGCCGTAATCATCTGCCGCGGCGGCGTGAAGCCCCCCGCGCTCCTCCAGAAACGCCCGCTGGCGCAGCGCCTCGACGATGTTCGGGTCGAGCTGCAGGCTCTGGCTGAAATCGGCGATGGCGTTCGCGTCGTCCCCGAGTGTCTCGCGCGCCAAGCCGCGGTTGGTCCAGGCCGACACCTGACCCGCGTCAAGGCCGATGACGGTGGTGAAGTCGGCGATGGCGTGCGGGTAATCGCCTTTGCCGAGATAGGCCACGCCCCGGTTGTTGAAGGCGGAAATCAGGTTCGGATTGAGCGCGACGGCCTGGCCATAGTCGGCGATGGCGGTGTCGCGGTCGCCCGACGCGAGGGCGGCGTCGGCGCGGAATTTCAGGGCGTCAGCGTCCTTGGGATTGGACTTCAACGCCCGTTCGGTGTCCTCGACCGCCGACTCGGCGTGGCCCGAGGCGATCAGCAGCTCCGCCACCAGCTTGTGGGCGGCGGCTGAATTCGGATCGATCTGGATCGCCTTGCGGGCGTCGGCCTCGGCCGCGACCCGGTCGCCCTTGTCCCGCTCAGCGTACGCCCGGCCGATCCAGCCTCGGACATCTCCAGGTCGCCGCGCCAGGGCGGCCGAATAGGCGGTGATCGCGGCGTCGGTCTCGTGGCGGCTGTCGTGGACGGAAGCGAGATCGATCAGGATCTCGGCGTTCTCGGGATTGTTGGGGTTCAGGGCCATGGCGTCCTTGAAGTCGGCCATGGCCTTGTCCGTCTCGCCGATATGCCGATAGGCGACGCCGCGGTTCTGCAGGAGGCGGGCGACCTCGATCGTCTTGAGCCCCGCGTCCGCCTGCAGCACGGCGGTGTAGTCGGCGATGGCCCCGCGGTAGTCGCCCTGGGCCAGGTAGACCAGGGCGCGGTCCTGCAGGACATGGGCGGTCTCCGTGTGACTGCGGCCCATGTCGGTTTTCAGCGCGGCGGTCTCGTCGGCGACGGCGCGATCGAACTCTCCAAGGCGGTAGTAGGCGATGGCGCGGATCCGAAGCGCGAGGCCGGCGTCGGCCGAGGACGAGCGGCGACCATCGATCACGCCCGTACAGGCCGAGATGATGTCCTGGAGACGCTTATGGCTTCGCTCGGGGATTTCATCGGCCTTGGGCGCGGTTCCGTCCGGATCGCAGCGGACATCGCCTCCGGGCGCGACCCTGCCTCCCTCGCCGACCAGCCATGCGCCCAATTGCTCGCTGTCGCGTCCCGCGGCATGGGCTGCGCTCGCCAAGCCGATGGAACAGCCGGCCAAGCCCACCAGGATCAATCGCCCGACAGCGCCACCGGTCATCGCCCCGTCCCCCGACGGCGAAGATTATACGGCGCCTTTGAACCTGACAATCGGCCGAGCCACCGGGCTCAATGGCCGCAGCGGGCGGAGGAATTTGCCTATACGTATAGCTATACGTATAACTGTGTGATGGTCAGGAAACTTACGATCACCGTCGACGAAGATGTCTACGAGGGCCTGCACACCCGCGTCGGCCGGCGAAAGATCAGCCGATTCCTGAACGACCTCGCCCGTCCCTTCGTGAGCGGTCCGGATATGGCCGAAGGCTATGCGGCGATGGCGCGCGACGAGGTGCGCGAGCAAGAGGCCGAGGAATGGGTCGATGCGCTGATCGGGGACGCCACTCGTGACGGATGAGCCGCCGCGCAGGGGCGAGATCTGGTGGATCGATTTCGGGGGCTCCGTCGGAGGCGAAACGCAGAAGACCCGGCCGGCGGTCATCGTGAGCAACGATGACGCCAACCTGCATCTCAACCGAGTGCAGGTCGTTCCGCTGACGACCAACGTCGAGCGCGTCTACCCGGGTGAAGCACGGGTTTCGATCGGTGGGCATCCCAGAAAGGCCATGGCTGACCAGCTGGCGACCGCCTCCAAGGCCCGCCTGAAAAGCAGACTCGGCGCCCTGGGAGCAGCGGACATGGCCGCGGTGGATGCAGCGATCCGTACGCAGCTCGCCCTTTGACCTATCCCCCCCCGACGAACTGCACGATCTCGAGCCGATCGCCGTCGCTCAGCCGGACCGCGGAGTAGGTCGCGCGCGGCACGATCGCGAGATTCCGTTCCACCGCGACCTTGCGCGCGTCCAGGCCCAGGGCGCGGACCAGGCCCGCGACGTCGGCCACGGCCTCGAAACTGCGCTCCTCGCCGTTGATGGTCAGCCGCATCCGTTTTTCGCCTTGCCGCCCTCGGCTGTTGTGACCCAAAGCCCTGATGGCTACAAAGCGGCCAAATCACGGCGAGCCAAATGCCGAATCCCATCTACGTTCTCAGCGGGCCCAACCTCAACCTCCTGGGCGTTCGCGAGCCTCATATCTACGGCTCCGATACGCTGGAGGACATCCGCGTCCGCTGCGAGCGACGCGCGACGGCCCTCGGTTTCGCGATCATCTTCCGCCAGTCCAACCACGAGGGCGAGCTGATCGACTGGGTGCAGGAGGCGCGCGAATCCTCCAGCGCCCTGGTGATCAATCCGGCCGGCTATGGCCACACTTCGGTGGCCCTGCTCGATGCGCTCAACACGCTGACGCAACCGATCATCGAGTGCCATCTTTCCAATCCGGCGGCGCGCGAGCGCTTCCGGCGCACCACCTATGTCTCTCTCGCCGCCAAGGGGCTGATCTCCGGCTTCGGGGCCCTCAGTTATGAGCTTGCCATCGAGGCGGCCGCGGGCCTGGTCCGCGCCGCCGAGACGGCCTGAACAGTCAAGGTTGCATGCATGGCCGCCGATAAGGGCAAGGACGATCCGGTCGACATCGAAATGGTGCGCAAGCTCGCCGATCTCCTGAACGAGACCGGACTCAGCGAGATCGAGGTCGAACATGGAGAGCTCCGGGTGCGCGTGGCGCGCGGCCTCTCACCCGGCGAATACGAGACCATCCCGGTGCAACCGGCCGGCCTGATCGGCGCGCCGCAGCCGGCGGCCCAGCCAGCGCCTGCCTCCCAGCCCGCGGCCGCGCCGCGCGGCGATGTGGTGAAGTCGCCGATGGTCGGCACAGCCTATCGGCAGCCCAATCCGGGGGCCGACGCCTTCGTGCAGCCCGGCGCCCAGGTCGCCGCCGGCCAGACCCTGCTGATCATCGAAGCGATGAAGACGATGAACCCGGTGCCGGCGCCGCGCGCAGGCCGGGTGCTGGAGATCCTGGTCGAGGACGGCCAGCCAGTGGAATTCGGCCAGCCGCTCGTCGTGCTCGAGTAGCGAGAGCAGGGCCGGAATGTTCGAAAAGATCCTCATCGCCAACCGCGGCGAGATCGCGCTGCGGATCCACCGGGCGTGCAAGGAGATGGGCATCTCCACCGTCGCCGTGCACTCCGACGTCGACGCCACGGCCATGCACGTGCGCCTGGCCGACGAGAGCGTCTGCATCGGTCCGGCGCCGGCGGCCAAGAGCTATCTGAACGTCCCCTCGATCATCGCGGCGGCCGAGATCACCGGCGCCCAGGCGATCCATCCGGGCTACGGCTTCCTCTCAGAGAACGCCCGCTTCGCCGAGATCGTCGAGAGCCACGGCCTCACCTTCATCGGCCCCAAGCCCGAGCACATCTCGATGATGGGCGACAAGATCGCCGCCAAGATCGCGGTGAAGTCCGCCGGCATCCCGGTGGTGCCGGGCTCGGACGGCGCCATCACCGACCTGGACGAGGCCATGGTCGCCGCCGAGGCGATCGGCTTCCCGGTGCTGGTCAAGGCCGCCGCCGGCGGCGGCGGGCGGGGCATGAAGGTGGCCCCCGACCGCGACTCCCTGTTCGAGGCGGTGCAGACCGCCCAGGCCGAGGCCAAGGCGGCCTTCGGCGACGACAGCGTCTATCTCGAGCGCTACCTCGGCAAGCCGCGGCACATCGAGATCCAGGTGATCGCCGACTCGTTCGGCAACGTCTGCCATCTCGGCGAGCGCGACTGCTCGCTGCAGCGCCGCCACCAGAAGATCATGGAGGAGTCCCCCTCCCCGGCCATCACGCCCGAAGCGCGCGACCGCATCGGCGCCACCGTGGTCGACGCCATCCGGCGCATCGGCTACCTCGGCGTCGGCACCATCGAGTTCCTCTACGAGGACGGCGAGTTCTTCTTCATCGAGATGAACACCCGCCTGCAGGTCGAGCATCCGGTCACCGAGGCGGTCACCGACATCGACCTGGTCCGCGAGCAGATCCGCGTCGCCGCCGGCCTGCCCTTGTCGTTCTCGCAGTCCGACATCGTGTTCGAGGGCCATGCCATCGAATGCCGGATCAATGCCGAGAATCCGCGCACCTTCGCGCCCTCGCCGGGCCTGATCACCGACTTCCACGCGCCGGGGGGCCTGGGCGTCCGGCTCGATTCGGCGATGTACGCCGGCTATGTGATCCCGCCCTATTACGACAGCCTGGCCGGCAAGCTGATCGTGCACGGCCGCGACCGGCCTGAATGCATCGCCCGCCTGCGCCGGTGCCTCGGCGAGATGGTCGTCGGCGGCATCGAGACCACCATCCCGCTGTTCCAGGACCTTTTGGTCCAGGATGACATCATCCGCGGCGCCTATGACATCCACTGGCTCGAGCAGTGGATCAAGGATGGGGGCTGAAGCCCCGTCCGACGTGAGCGGCTTTACGGTCGAGGCCCTGATCGACTGCTACCGGCGCGGCCTGTTCCCCATGGCCGAGACCCGGGACGACGAGACCATCTATCTGATCGATCCCGAGCAGCGCGGGGTGATCCCGCTCGACCGCTTCCACCTCTCCCGCCGGATGGCGCGGACCCTGCGGTCGGGCCGCTTCCAAGTCCGCATCGACAGCGCCTTCGCCGAGGTGATCGCCGAATGCGCCAAGCCACAGCCCGGCCGGCCGGAGACCTGGATCAACGCCATCATCGAGGCGCTCTATGGCGAGCTGTTCCGCCGCGGCATGGCCCACAGCGTCGAGACCTGGCTGGACGGGCGGCTGGTCGGCGGCCTCTACGGGGTCTCGCTGGGCGGGGCATTCTTCGGCGAGAGCATGTTCTCGCGCGAGCGGGACGCCTCGAAGGTGGCCCTGGCGCATCTGGTGGCGCGGCTGAGGGCCGGCGGCTACCGCCTGCTGGACGCCCAGTTCGTCACCGATCACCTGAGCCAGTTCGGCGCCGAGGAGGTGCCGCGGGCGGCCTATCACCGGCGGCTGGCGCTCGCCCTGTCCGGCGAGGGGGACTTCTACCGCCTGCCGCCCTATTCGCCGACCGAGACGGTCTTACAGGCGATCAGCCAGGTGTCGTAGACCGGGTGCTCGAAGGGGTGCACGCCCGGCGTGTCGGTGAACATCCAGCCCCTGAACACCAGCTTCACCGCGTTCGGCGGCCGTCCGGGCAGGGCCGGCGGCTGGGAATCCACCTCCAGGTGCGCGGCGTAGGGGGGCTGGTCGGGCTGGCCGCTCTGGCAGGTGTTCACCAGGAAGATCAGGCCCTTGTAGCGGATGAACTTGTGCAGCGGCGCCTCGAAGCGGAGGCTTTCGGCGGTCACCTTGTCCAGCACCTGGATGACCGCGGCCGTGTACATGGTCCGGCGCGGCGGGGGCGGCCTGAAGCCCTGACCTCTGGGCGGAGCCGAGGACTCGTCGTCCGAGCCGGGCAGCGCGCCTTCGTCGGGCGCCGGAGCTGAGCTGGCCGGGGGCGGGAGGGCCTCTTGCGGCGCTGGCCCTGTGGGGACCATCGGACCGGCGGGCGT
>DATCFQ010000229.1:0-4929 GCA_036509495.1 Caulobacteraceae bacterium | reverse complement strand
CTCGTTGTGGCCGAGACCGTCGCGGCGGGTCACCTCGACCCGCCCGTGCAGGATCACGAACATGCCGATCCCGGTCTCGCCGGCGCGGATCAGATAGTCGCCCGCGGCGAAACGCCGGACCTCGCCGAACCGGCGCAGCCGATCGATCTCGCCGTCCTTCAGCGGGAAGTACATCTGAGCCCGCCGGGTCCTGACGACGGGCGGCGAATAGTCGGCCATGGCGGTCGCCCTGTGCAGGCGCAAACGGGATCACCGACGCAGCAGAGTGTCCAGTCGAAAGCGGGAACGGGCCCCCGCGCGGGGCGACCCGGGTCCTCGCCGCTAGGCTGGCCGCGGCTCCTCTTCCACGATCGGCGACCGCAGCGTCACCCACAGGCCGGTCCGCTCGGGCGTGGCGTCATGGCGGACGAAATAGGCGCCGATCCGCGCCATGGTCTTGGCGGGGGTGGCCTGGTCGATCCGGGTCGCCGCCCCATCGACGCTCCGCGCCAGGTCGACGACTCTTTGCACCCGCGCCAGGTCGCCGTGCACGGCGAGGTCCTCGTCCTCGACCACATAGGTGAGGGGCTTGGCTTCCCCCAGGCTGTCGCGCATCCGGCCGACGGCGTCCTCGCTGAGCTCGTGCTTGACCCCCACCATGACGCCGTAACGATAGGCGCCCGGCGGGCCTGTCATGGTGAACTCGAGCGCGCCGTCGGCGAGGTGCGGGAAATTGTGCACGTCGAGGAGGGCCAGCAGCCGCCTGCCGCCGATCCTCAGGATGTACTCCGCCGCGGCGGTGAGCAGCCGGTGCATCCCCGCGTGCGGGGCGCCCGCCGTGCCGTCGACCCAGATGCGCGACCCTTCCCAGGTCTCGGGGCCTTTCAGCGGCAAGAGGCTCGCGTCGACCAGATAGGGAAACTTGTCGACCAGGATGCTGCGGTCGTCGGTGGGCCGGATCCGCACGAAGCCCCAGAGTTCCTCGGCCGGTCCCAGCGACATCAGATAGACGGTGCGCTCGTCGTCGCTGTCGTCGAGCTCGACGCCTTCGAAATTCCACAGCTCGCCCCAGCCGCGCTCGTCGACATAGTGGCGCTTGCGGATCTGGAACATCTCCCACAGCGGGTGGGCGTAATGGCGCCGGTTCTCGGCGGTGACGACGTGGATCATGATGGCCTCCCATTGGATCGGGAGGCCATGCTTCGGTGTCGGGCCGGCGAATTGAATGATGCGAAACTACTAGTCGAGGGCGCCCAGGCTGAGAGCGCGATAGTAGGCGGCCAGCCTGGATGAGGAGCCGAGCTTGCGCATGGCGTTCTGCATGTGGTTGCGCACGGTGTTGGCGCTGATGCCCAGGCGCTCGGCGATCTCATAGTCGTGCAGGCCCTGGGCGGCCCAGCGCAGGCACTCGGCCTCGCGGCGGGTCAGGGTCGCGTTGAGAGGGACGTCGATCTCCTGCTCGTGGAAGCGGTGGCGCAGGGCCGAGAAGACGATGGCCAGGGTCTCCAGAAGCGATTTGTCGGCGGTCCGGATGTGCTGTTCGGCGGTCAGCATCCGGATGGAGAGCAGCTGCCCCGTCGGCGCCATGGTCCTGACCACCAGGCCGTCGCGCATGTCGTTGTCGGCGGCGTCCGCCCAGAGCGCGCGCTCCTTGGCGGAAACCCGGCCGATGCGGCGGTTCTCGGCCTGAACCTCGCGCCAGGTGAACGTCGTGCGGCCCGAGGCCGTCCATTTGACGCAGGGGTTGATCGCGAAGTAGCCCTGGTCGGCCATGTACTGATCCCAGGCGGCGGTGGCGCGCTGGGCCATCACCACGGGGGGACCGCGGGGACGGCGGCTGTCCTGCTTGGAGCAGCTGAAGGCGGTGACGTTGAAGCCTTCGAGCACCCGCGCGAACGCCTGCTCCAGCGCCTGGGCGTCCTGGTGTTCGGACGCGTGCATCAGGAAATCGACCGCGTCCCTATGGGCCGGCTCACGCATGATTCACCCACGTCCCCTGGAGGCAACATCACCGACCTTGGCCGGGCTGCAAAGCCCTTCGCCCTGCGCGGTATTGATCGGCGTCCTCTCATGCTGCAGTTGTCTCCCTGCAGTTGTGCGCGCAACTCTGCTAACGGAACGAAGCCCGCGGCGAAGCGGCCAGTAAGGGAGAAGCGTCCTTGACGGTGGATATCCAGAAGAAGGCCAGTCCGGTCGACATCCATGTCGGCAGCCGCATCCGCGTGCGCCGGCGGATGGCCGGTCTCACCCAGGACGACCTGGCCCGCGCCCTGGACCTGACCTTCCAGCAGATCCAGAAATACGAGCGCGGCTCCAACCGGGTCAGCGCGTCCAAGCTGTTCGGTATCGCCGCGGTGCTGCAGGCGCCGGTGAGCTATTTCTTCGAAGGCCTGGCGGATCCCGCCGACAAGACCCGCGCCGATGCGCCGGACCCGGACACCGAAAGCGCGATCCGGGCCTTCCTGAACACCCCCGAAGGGCTCGAACTCGCCCGGCGATTTCCGCTGATCCCCAGGGGCCGGATGCGAAAGCAGGTCCTGGAACTGGTGCGCTGCCTGAGCGAGGAGACCCTGCCGGTGATGGAGACCGTCGAGGCGTCCTAATTAGTCTGAATCCATGCCTTTCGCGATCAATCCGGCCGCCCCTGGCCACGCACCATGCGGTAGGTGTTCAGAATCTTGAACTCGAACTCGAACAGGGTCTCAAGTTCGGTCACCGTGAATTGCGGCGAGGCGGCGATCTCTGCGCCCACCTTTTGGATCGCGACGAGGTCTTCGACCTCATCAAAGCGCTGTTCCGACATCGTGCGACCGAAGATGATGTCGTCGCTGACTCCGTTGCGCCCTACGTCCGTCAGAAAGTCGAGACGTCCTGTCGACCACCAGAGCGGCGCGGGCGGCGCGGCGGGATCGGTATCCCCGGAGCCCCAGGTCGGGGGATCGTCCACCGTCAATAACGACAGCTCGGCCGGACAGACGCTGCCCGTGCGGATGCGGCCCTTCTGAAAATCGTCCATCAAGCTGTCGGCCACGGCGTATACGGCGGAATTGTCCAGCTTGGAGTCGTCGAGCGTCTTGGCGCGCTCGGTTTCGCCCAATTGCAGATAGAGCCGGATCAGGTCAGGAATTCCACGGCCGTCGGATAGATTGGCTATGGCTTGGTTTTCGTAGGGCGTCTTGGTGTTGTACTGGGCGCGCGCGACCAGCAACATCGTCTCCATATGATTGCGGACCTGGTTGAACAGCGTTTGGTCGGTGCGAGCGTGAGCCGCACACAGAAGCCTTTCCTCGGCCAGGATCCATAAGTCGCCGTTGACCCCCCGCTCGAGCAGGAGCTTGGCGCGGTCGAGGTCTCCGAACTCGATCAGATAATCAACCTGCGCCACCTCATCGCGGGTAACGCTCAGGCCTGGAGCGCCCAGGATTTCGTCGGCATGCAGGTGGTTGCTCAACATGCCGGTGACCAGGTGTCTCACGCCGTAGAACAGGCCGGAGGACGGCGGCAAGACGAGACGCCCGCCTGGGAAGATCTCGATGCCGGCCCCGCGGAGGACCCGCAGCGCGCCCGGCTCGTCCGCCATCAGATAGTGAGAACTCGCCACGTCCATCGCCGCATAAGGGAAGTACGAGTTCGCGGTCTTGGCCCAATCGGCCCCGAGCGACGGCGACATTTGGGCGATGGTGTTCTTGGCCTGGGGAACGAACGCATCCAGCTGGGTGAGAACGGCGCGATGGCTATCCTCATAGGCGGCTTCGAGCTTTCCAACCTCGCCGTGCACCGCGTCCGCGTCCGCCGCCGCCGGCGCCGCCAGCAGATAGGCCTGGAGCCAGGCGATTGCGCGCAGCTGGTGGCCGGGGATCTTCTCCGACACTAGGCCCAGATTGAACAGGATCGGCGGCGAATTGGGATCGGCGGTCTGGGCGGCGAGAAATTGCTGAAGTGCGAGCTCCCAGTTCTGTTGCCGGACGGCGTCCACGCCCTGTTGATAGGAAGCTGTCGCGGCCGGACTGATCGCGCTCGCCTGGGCTACGGCCGAGGCCGGCGCCAACATCATCGCCATGAGCAACAGCGCGTGTTTGAGGTTCAACCCTGGATGCGACATCGATCTCCCCCCAAAAGCTGTTTCGGCCGGGCCGCCGCCAATCTAGCGGGCGCCGGTTCCCAGCAGACGCGGCGTCGCCAGGCGATCAGGCCGGTAGGCCACGCCGTTCTCCTTCAGCACCGTGTCGAGTTCGCCCTGGCTCATGTACAGCCGCCGCATCGGGCCCTGATTGGAATCCATAACGACGTACCAGGTCTCGCCGGTGTGCTGGAAAGTCTTGGTGACCAGGACTTCATGCCCCATGCGATCGTCGCCGTTGGGCAGGTTGACCTCGACCAGGATCGGACGCCCCTGGGCCAGGACCTCGGCAAAATTTCCGGTCTGCACCACGTCCGCGTGGCCGAAGGTTTCGGCCAGCATCACCACTTCGCCGCCGTTCAGGCCGTCGGTCTCGATGGCCGCTTGCGGATGGGCGCGCTGCTGCGCGCTTCGCCAGTCCCCTTGGCCGATGAGCTCCGTCGCCCGGACGGCGACCACGCCATAGGGCAGGCCCGCGGCGTTGGCCAAGGCGAAGATGGTGCAATCGTTGTACCGCGTCTGGCCTCCGGCTCCGGCGAAGCCGAGACCGCCGTCCTGCGCCGCCTCCCGCGCCAGGTCCGGGTCCTGCCCGTGGGCCAGGATGTCTCGCCAGGACTGGCGGACCTCTTCGCGGCTCGCATCCCGCCCGGCGAAATCCAGGGCGCGCAGGGCCCGATCGAGTTCGGCGATCTTCTTCGCGCCCCAGCCCCTCCGCCGAACCACGGCCTCAATGCCATTGATGAGCTGGAGCGACTGGGCATCGAGCATCGGCCGCGCGGAGCTTGCCGCGACCGTCGTCTCAGCCAGAGCGGCGGCGTTGAAGTCATTGG
>DATCFQ010000228.1:0-2460 GCA_036509495.1 Caulobacteraceae bacterium | reverse complement strand
CGGCGGCAGGTGAGCATCGATGCGCACCATGAAGATCTGCGCCTCGCCCTCGCGCGCCTCGGCCGCCGTGGCGCGCCTGCGTTCCACCACGCCTGTCGGCGCCAGCAACAGCAGGTCCCGCACCAGCGGGCCCGCCAGCCGCTCCACCAGCGGGGCGATCTTCGGTCCGACGCCCTTGAGCGAGGTCGAGGGCGCGAACAGAGGAAAGAGAATCTCCGGCCGCATGGCGCCATCATAAACCACCCTGGCGCTCAGACAGGTGAGGCATTGCTCCAGCCGTGGTAAAGCTTGGCCATGACCTTCAGCCCCAACTTCGCGATCTCCATGGGCTGGCTGGCCTGGGTGGTCAGCTGGTGGCTGGCGGCGGTATGGCGCAAGCACGCCATCAAGCGCCCGCCGCAGATCCAGGAGCTGACGCATCTGGCCCCGACGGTGATCGGCGCGGTCTTGCTGTTCTTCACCCACGCGGCGCCGGCCGCCCCCTCGCGCCAGGTCATGAACCCAGGCCATCCCCTGTTCGCGCCGATCCAGCTGTGGATGACGCCGCCCCTGGCCGGCTGGGCGTGCTTCGTCCTGGCGGTCGTCGGCTTCCTGTTCTGCTGGTGGGCGCGGGTGCACCTGGGCGCGCTGTGGTCGGGCAGCATCACCCTCAAGGCGGACCATCGCGTGGTCGATACGGGGCCTTATCGCCTGGTGCGCCATCCGATCTACACTGGCCTGATCCTCTCGGCGCTGGCGACGGCGCTGGAGAAGGCGACCATCCTGGCCTTCGTGGGCCTGGCGCTGATCACCTTCGGCTTCTGGCTGAAGGCGCGGTTCGAAGAGGGATTCCTCCGGGCCGAGCTCGGCCGCGGGGCCTACGACGCCTATGCGGCCAGAACGCCGATGCTGGTCCCGATCAAGTTCTGAAGAACCGGCTAGCAGCGCACCGCGCCGCCCCCTATATCGGCCGCTCCGCCCCGGATTGGTTGATGGATCCTCACCTCAAGAAGTTGAAGTACCGCGCCTGGCGCAGGGGCATCGTCGAAGCCGACCTGATCCTCGGCCCGTTCGCCGATGCGCACCTGGAGATCCTGGACCCGGGCGAACTCGAGCAGTTCGCCGTGCTGCTGGATCAGCCCGATCATGACCTCTACGCCTGGATCATCGGCCAGGCCGAGCCGCCCGAGGCCTTCGACATGCCCGTGCTCGGTCGCATCCGCCAGTTCCGCTTCGCCGCGCGGCTCGCCCGCCCGGGCCTCGGCGCATAGGAGCTGAGGTCCTGTCCAACCCCAATGAGCTGAAGCGTATCGCCACGGCGCCGGGCCGATTCGACCTGGCTGGGGCGCCGGAGGGCTTCGACGCCCTGATCGTGGCCGACCTCCTCAAGGCCCGCGCCAAGGAGAAGATCGCCGCGCCGGTGGTGTTCGTCGCGCGCGACACCCAAAGAGCCCAGGCCTTCACCGAGGCCCTGGCCTTCTTCTCCCGCGACATCGAGGCCCTGCGCCTGCCCAACTGGGACTGCCTGCCCTACGACCGGATCGGGCCCTCGCCCAGCATGGCCGCCCAGCGCATGGCCGCCCTGAGCCGGCTGGCGCACCCCGAACTCGGCAAGCCGCCGCAGATCCTGGTCACCACCGCCCCGGCCCTGCTGCAGCGCTCTCCGCCCCGCAGCGCCCTGACGTCGGCCAGCTACCTGGCCCGGGTCGGCCACGACGTGAAGGTGGCCGCGCTCGAACGCTATTTCGCGGTGAATGGCTATGCCCGAGCCTCGACCGTGTCCGAGCGGGGGGAGTTCGCCATCCGCGGCGGGGTCATCGACGTCTTCGCGCCGGCGAGCGAGGAGCCGGTGCGGCTCGACCTGTTCGGGGATGCGCTGGAGTCGATCCGCGCCTTCGATCCGGAGACCCAGCGCTCGACCCGGCAGCTGCAGTCGGTCGATCTCTTGCCGGTGAGCGAGGTCCTGCTGGACGAGGCGGGCATCTCGCGGTTCCGCAAGGGCTATGTCGCCGAGTTCGGGGCGCCGGGCGAGGACGCCCTCTATGCCTCGGTCAGCGAGGGCCAGCGCCGCGCCGGCGTCGAGCACTGGCTGCCACTTTTCTACGAGACGCTGGAGACCCTGTTCGACTACGTCGGCGACGACGCCCTGTTCGTCTTCGACCATCTGGCCGCGGAGTCGGCCCAGGAGCGGCTGGCCCTGATCCAGGACGCCTATGAGGCGCGGATCGAGAACGCCAAGGCGCGGAGCGGCTACAAGGCCCTGGCGCCGGAGGCGCTCTATCTCTCGCCCGAGGAATGGGCCGAGCGCACCTCGACCCATCCGAACCGCTGGCTGACGCCGTTCCAGCGCGAGGGCGGGACGGTGGTCGACATGGGCGCCCGGATCGGCCGCAGCTTCACCCCCGAGCGCGCCCAGGACTCTACCCGGCTGTTCGAGGCCGCTGGAGAGCACGCCGCCGCCCTGGCGGGGGCCGGCAAACG
>DATCFQ010000227.1:0-2624 GCA_036509495.1 Caulobacteraceae bacterium | reverse complement strand
CGCATGCGGCCTGCATCACCAACGTCGGGCCGGTGCACACCGAGAACTTCGCAGACGGCGAAGCCGGCGTGGCCCGCGCCAAGGGCGAGATCTTCGCCGGCCTGGCGCCCGGTGGGATCGCGGTGCTCAATGCCGACGACGGCTGGTTCGAGCTGCTCGGCGGCATGGCCCGCGCGGCCGGGGCCGAGGTCCGGAGCTTCGGCTCGGGCGAGGATTGCACAGCCCGGCTGACCGGTTTCGAGCCCCACGGCGGCGGCGCGGTGGTGCGCGCGCGGCTGGACGGCAAGGACATCGACTTCACCATCGCCCAGACCGGGGCGCACTGGGGGCTGAACAGCCTCTGCGCCCTGCTCATGCTGCAGGCGCTGGACGTGGACCTGCAGACCGCCTTCGAGGCGCTGGCGCAGTTCGGGCCGCTGCAGGGCAGGGGGCTGGAGAGCGAAATCGCGGCGCCGAACGGCGGCGGCTTCGGCCTCATCGACGAGAGCTACAACGCCAATCCCATGTCCATGCGCGCGGCCTTCGCGACCCTGGCCGCCCACCCCGCGAAGGGGCGGCGGATCGCGGTGCTGACCGACATGCTGGAGCTGGGGCCCGACGCAGCCAAGCGGCACGCCGACCTGGCCGAGCCTCTGGGCGCGGCGAAGGTCGATCTGGTGTTCTGCGCCGGCCCGCTGATGCGCAGCCTCTGGGATGTGCTGCCCGCGGCCATGCGGGGCGGCTGGGCCGCTTCGGCCGCCGAGCTGGCGCCGGAGGTGGCGAGCGCCGTCGCGGCCGGTGACGTGGTGATGGTCAAGGGGTCGAACGGCTCCAGGGCCGGGCTGATCGCCCAGGCTCTGGCGTCGATGGATGCGCGGGACGCCGGCCGGGCGAGGGGGGCTGCCTGATGTTCTATGTGATCTACCAGCACCTGGCGGCGGGCGGGCACTACGTGCCGGTGCTGAACCTGCTGCACTACCTGACCTTCCGCACCGGCGTGTCGCTGTTCACCGCCCAGCTGGTGGTCGCCGCCATGGGCAATCACTTCATCAGCTGGATGCGGGCCAAGCAGGGCCGGGGCCAGCCGATCCGCGCCGACGGCATCGAACGCCACGTGGTGGAGAAGGCCGGCACGCCCACCATGGGCGGCTTCATGATCCTGGCGGGCCTGGTGATCGCCACCCTGCTGTGGGGCGACCTGGAGAACCCCTATGTCTGGACCGCGCTCTTGGTCACCGCGGGCTACGGCCTTCTGGGCTTCCTCGACGACTACAAGAAGGTGACCAAGCAGACCGCCGCTGGGATCTCGGGATCGATGAAGCTGATGATCCAGTTCATCATCGCCCTGGTCGCGGGGGCGGTGCTGGTCTGGGCGACCCATCCGGCCGCCGGCGAGCCGGCCGCGTTCGGCGCGTCCCTGGCCTTCCCGCTGTTCAAGAACCTGCTGTTGAACCTCGGCTGGTTCTACATCGCCTTCGGGGCGGTGGTGATCGTCGGCGCCTCCAACGCGGTGAACCTGACCGACGGCCTGGACGGCCTGGCCATCGGCCCGGTGATGATCGCCGCCGCCGCCTTCGGCCTGATCGCCTACATCGTCGGCAATGTGAAATTCGCCGACTATCTGCAGGTGCACTTCGTCTCCGGTTCGGGCGAACTGCTGCCGTTCTGCGGGGCCATCGTCGGCGCCGGCCTGGGCTTCCTCTGGTACAACGCCCCGCCCGCCAAGATCTTCATGGGCGACACCGGCTCGCTGGCCCTGGGCGGCGCGCTCGGCGTGGTGGCGGTGGCCACCAAGCACGAGATCGTGCTGGCCATCGTCGGCGGCCTGTTCGTGCTGGAAGCCTGCTCGGTGATGATCCAGATCGCCTACTTCAAGGCGACCAAGGGCAAGCGCATCTTCCTGATGGCGCCCATTCACCACCACTTCGAGAAGCTCGGCTGGGCCGAGCCGACCGTGGTGATCCGCTTCTGGATCATCTCCATCGTCCTGGCCCTCATCGGCCTCGCCACCCTCAAGATCCGCTAGGAGCGCCCAGGTGATTCCCGTCCGCGGATTTCAGGGCAAGACGGTCGCGGTGTTCGGCCTGGGCCGCACCGGCCTGACCGCCGCGCGCGCGCTGCGGGCCGGCGGGGCCGAGCTCGCCCTCTGGGACGAGAAGCCCCAGTCCCGCGACGCGGTCGCCGCCGAAGGCTTCCCCATCGTCGACCTGGCCCAGGCCGACTGGTCGGACTTCGCCGCCCTGATGCTGTCGCCGGGCGTGCCCCTGACCCATCCCGAGCCGCACTGGACGGTGGAGCGGGCCAAGGCCTCGGGCGTCGAGATCGTCGGCGATATCGAGCTCTTCGCCCGCACCGTCAACGCCGCGCCGGACTACAAGCGGCCCAAGGTGGTGGCGATCACCGGCACCAACGGCAAGTCGACCACCACCGCGCTGCTCGGCCACATGCTGACCGCCGCCGGGCGTGACGCCCGCATCGGCGGCAATATCGGTCTGGGCGTCCTGGGCCTCGATGATATGCACGGCGGCGCGGTCTACGTGTTCGAACTGTCCTTCTACCAGCTCGACCTGACCTTCAGCCTCAAGCCCGACGTCGCCATCCTGCCCAACATCACCCCCGACCATCTGGACCGCCACGGCGGCATG
>DATCFQ010000226.1:0-2889 GCA_036509495.1 Caulobacteraceae bacterium | reverse complement strand
GGGTCCGGCAAGATCGTCCGTTTCGACCGCCGGGGTTTCGGCCGCGCCCAAATCATGCCGGGGTAGCCCTTCAGCGGCTCCAGCGGCTCCTGCCGGTAGGCCCAGTCGGGCGCCTCGCCGAGGTTCAGATGGTAGCGCGGTTCGTGGCCGGTGCGGGTCTCGAACAGCGCGCGGGGGATGTTCAGCATCTTCGGCGCGCCCGGGCGCTCATAGAACAGCGGCGTCCCGCACCTCGAGCAGAAGCTGCGCGCCGAGCCCGTCTCGGCCTCCTGGTAGCGGCTGACCAGTTCTTCGCCCTCCAGCATGCGGAAGCGGCTCTTCCAGCTGCCGACATAGGTGGCGTAGGCGCAGCCCTGGGCGTGGCGGCCGCGGGCGCCGTGGTCGTGCCAGGCCCAGACCGCCGGCACGTCGATCTCGAAACGCACCCCGCCGCAGACGCACCGGCCTTCCGCCTGGATGGCGGATTTGCGCGGATTGGGCGGCGTTTCAGCGTCCATGCGAGCGCCTCTGGCTAGGCTTTCCCCGAAGCCCTACATCTTGCTCCAGATCACAAGGGACGCGCCATGGCCGCTGTTCTTATCGTCATCCTCATCATCGCCGTCGCGGCGATGCTGCTGGTCGGGACCTACAACCGGCTGGTGGGCCTGCGCCAGCGCGCCAACCAGGCCTTCGCCGACATCGACGTGCAGCTGCAGCAGCGCCACGACCTGATCCCCAATCTGGTCGAGACGGTGAAGGGCTATGCGGCCCACGAAAGCGGCACGCTGGAAGCGGTGACCGCCGCCAGAGCCGCGGCGACCAGCGCCGGTTCGGTCGAGCAGAAGGTCCAGGCCGAGAACGCCCTGACCGGGGCGCTGCGCCAACTGTTCGCGGTGTCGGAGGCCTATCCGGACCTCAAGGCCAACCAGAACTTCCTGCGCCTGCAGGACGAGCTGGGCGACGTCGAGAACAAGCTGGCCGCCGCCCGGCGGTTCTTCAACAGCGCGGTGAGCGAGTTCAATGCCGCGATCCAGCAGTTCCCCGCCGCCCTGATCGCCGGCGCCGCGGGCTTCACCGAGCGCAGCTTCTTCGACATCGGCGCCGACCGCGCCGCCGTCCAGGCGGCCCCGCAGGTGAAATTCTAGGAGCGCGCAAAGCCATGGGGGCCGTCGGCCTTCAGACCTACATCTGGAACAACAACATCAAGTCCACGCTGCTGCTGCTGGGCTTTCCGGTGCTGCTTCTGGGCATGGTCTACACCGTCGTGCTCTTGATGATGGGCTGGGGCTATCTGCCCAGCGCCTACAGCGCCCAGGACGATTTCCTGATGGCCGGCCAGATGCTGGTCCATTACGCGCCCATGGCCATCGGCGCGGCCCTGCTCTGGTTCGTGATCGCCTATTTCTCCTACCAGTCGATCATCGACGCCTCGACCGGGGCGCGGCCGGTCAGCCGCGAGGAACAGCCGCGGCTCTACAACCTCCTGGAAAACCTGGCGATCTCGCGCGGCATGCAGACCCCGACGCCGCGCATCATCGAGACCGAGGCGATGAACGCCTTCGCCACCGGGCTGCACGAGGGCCAGTACAGCGTCGCCGTCACCACCGGCCTGCTGGACGCCCTGGACGACGCGGAGCTGGAGGCGGTGCTGGCCCACGAGATGACCCACGTGATCAACCGCGACGTCCGGCTGATGGTCATCGCCTCGGTGTTCGCCGGCATCGTCACCCTGCTGGCCCAGATCATCTACCGCTCGATCGTGTGGTCGAGCTGGACCGGCGGCGACCGCCGCCGGCGCGGCGGCGGGGCGGGGGTGTTCATCCTGGTCGCCCTGGCGGTGGCCGCGGTCGGCTGGGTGCTGGCCCTGGTCATCCGCATGGCCATCTCGCGGCGGCGCGAATATGTCGCCGACGCCGGAGCGGTGGAGCTGACCAAGAACCCCGACGCCATGATCTCGGCGCTGCAGAAGATCTCCGGCCACTCCGAGATCCACGCGCCGAGCGCGGTGCGCAGTATGTTCCTGGACGACGACGACGAGGGGGTGATGGGCCTGTTCGCCACCCATCCGCCGATCGCCAAGCGGATCGAGGCCCTGGTCCGCTACGCCGGCGGCAGGGTGGGGCCGCACCCGGACGCGCCATCCGTCCGGCCAGCGCCCGCGTCGCAGCAGCCCGACGCGCCGCTGACGGGCGAGGTCGGCCCCTGGGGCAGGCGCCCGGGGCCGTGGGGCTAGGCGACGCGGGTCCACAGCTAAGCTACGATCGTCGTCGGAGTCCCGGGGGAGGTGGGTCAGATGACGCTTGAAGCGGTGTTCTACGTTTCGCAGATCGTGGCCGGAGTTGCGGTCACGCTTTCGCTGATCTTCGTCGGCCTGCAGGTCCGGCAGAACACGGCTGCCCTCTATCGGAACGAGCACAACTCGACCATGGCGCAATGGACCGTGATCCGCATGGCGATGGTCGAGAACCGCGACATCGCCGAGCTGATGACAGCGGGTCTACATGGAACGAGCGAGCTGGACGACGCCGATCAACTGCGCCTGGAGCAGTTTCTGCACGAACAGACCTGGGCCTGCTTCCACGTCTGGGACCGAACCCAGCGCGGCGTGTTCCCCAAGGGGACCTTCGAGTCGACCCAGGGGCCGCTGCTCGAGCCCTTGCTGACATCGAAGAGGGGCTCAGCCTGGTGGAAGAAAGCCAAGTTGGTAAGCTTCTTCCCGGCCTACGTCGCCGACGTCGAAGCGCTTCTGGCGCGCCCTACCCCTTGAAGCCGCCCCCGCGCCGTTCGCGCTCGGAGAGCACCACCCAGGTCTGGCCCTGCAGCACCTCGATGGGGCGGAAGCGCGCCTTGTAGTCCATCTTGGGGCTGCCCTGCACCCAGTAGCCCAGATAGACGTAGGGGATGCTGTGC
>DATCFQ010000225.1:0-3499 GCA_036509495.1 Caulobacteraceae bacterium | reverse complement strand
CCGCACGATGGCCGCAACGCCCAGCGGCGTGGCGACACCCGGGCGCGGCGCCGGACCGCCGATCGGGAACAGCTTCTTGTGGTCGACGAAGACGACGGGTCCGTCGGCCTCGAGCGCCGCCTTCATCAGGCCGTAGGCGTCCGCGACGCTGGACGGCGCGACCACCTTCAAGCCCGGCACGCTCATCAACCAGGCCTCCAGGCATTGCGAATGGCTGACCCCCTGCCCCTTGGCGCCTGAGGTGGTCTTGACCACCACGGGCGCGGTCAGCGCCCCGGCGGTCTTGTAGCGAAGCTTGGCGCCATAGTTCACCAGCGGATCAAGCCCCAGCAGGATGAAGTCCATGTAGGTGATGCTGACCAGGGGCCGGAATCCGGCGGCCGCCGCGCCGACGCCGATGCCGACCACCGCGGCTTCGGAGACCGGCGTGTCGCGCACGCGGCCGGGGCCGAACTCGGCGTAGAGGCCGTCGAACTCGCGATAGGCCCCTCCGAAGGCGCCGACGTCCTGGCCAAGCACGATGACGCGCGGATCGGCCCGCATCGCCTCGCGCACCGCCATGGCGATCGCCTCGCGGAAGAACATCCGCTCGCTCGCGGGCGGCGGATCAGCCGACATGATCCCGCACCTCCTCGGGCCCGGGCAGCGGAGACGCCTCCGCCCAGGCCAGGGCGGCGGCGGCCTGGTCGCGGGCCTGCACCTCGGAGGCCGCTTGCTGTTCGGGCGTCAGCTCTCCGCGGGCCCTGAGGTCGGAGGCCAGCCGCCGGATCGGGCAGCGGGTCCAGAGTTCGGCCAACTCCGCCTTCGAGCGGCTCTCGCGCGCCGTGGTGGAGTGGCGGCCGAGCCTGATCGAGGTCACCTCCAGGAACGACGGCCCCTCGCCCGTCCGCACGCCGGCAAGCAGGTCCCGCGCCGCTGCGGCGACCGCCAGGGGATCCAGCCCATCGGCCTGGCGCGCCGGCAGGCCGAACGGCCGGGCAAGGTCGCTGAGGGCCCTGGGCGCCAGGGCGGCGGCCCGCAGGGTCGAGACCGAAAAGCCGTTGTCGTTGCAGACGAACAGCAGGGGCAGGCGCCACAAGGCCGCCAGGTTGAGGCTTTCGTGCAGGGCCCCCGAGCCGCAGGCGCCGTCGCCGAACAGGACGGCCACCACGCCCGGCTCTCCCGACAGCTGGCGGGCCAGAGCGACCCCGGCCGCGATGGAGATGTTTCCGCCCACCACCGCGTGGGCGCCGAAGAAGCCGGCGGCCGGATCGGCCAGGTGACCCCGCCCGGCCCTCCCCCGGTTGACCCCTGCGATTCGTCCGAGCAGCTCGGCCATCAGCCTGCCGGGATCCACCCCCCGGGCCAGCGCCGGCCCGATCGAGCGGCCGCCGGTGAGCAGCTGGTCCTCCGGCGCCAGCGCGGCGCAGAGGCCCACCGCCACCGCTTCTTCTCCGGTGGAGAGCAGCTGGAACCCGTGATCCGGCCGGCGCGACAGGGCCTCTTCGAAGGCGCGGATGCGCATCATTTCGCCGAGCATCCAGGCGGCCTCGGACCCGCCCGTCATGCGCCGTTGGTCCCTGCTGCGGCCGGCGCCGAGACACGATCCTCGAGTCCCGCCTCCAGCACGGCCGCGGCGATCACGGCTCCCGCCGCCTCTGTCGCGGCCTCCCCCGTGAGGCGATAGTCCGTCTCCAGGCTCAGGGCTCCGACGTGGGCGAAGGCTCGGTCCAGGTCGATCACGTTCAGTCCTGTGGCGTGGGACACGTGCACCGCCAGGAGATCCAGCCGGCGGATGGCGATCTGCAAGGCGATCCGGGCGTCCTCGTCGAGGTCCGTCGGTGCATGGCGGAACACCGTGCACAGGAAGAGCAGTTCCGCGTCCAGCCGCCGCGCCAGGGCCGCATATTTTCTCATCAGACGCGCCTCGGCGGCCGGCCAGTCCCGCAGCGCGGCCTCGACTTCCGGCAGCAGGGAGACGATCGCCACGTCGGTCAGGGCGCGGTCGCGAAGCTCGCCCAGCGAGGCGACGAACTCGACTTGGACGGCGGACGCCGGCGCCCCGGCGGCGGCGAGGGCTTCGGTCAGTCGCCGCGCCGCGTCCTCTACAGCCGGAGCCTCGGTCGGGCCGACGAAGGCGCTCAGCCGGATAGCGGGCGTCGCGGTCACGCCGGACTCGCCTGGTGCGCGGCGCTGAGCCTCAGATGCTGGGCGATGACGCCATCCAGCGTCAGCCCTGGCGCAATGCGCGCCGCCGCCGCCGCCAGCGCGGGAAGGCTGGTGATCCGCGCGGCCTCGGGAATGGTCGGCCGGTCCGACAGGCCGGCCCAAAGCACGCGCAGGAGGGCCACCGCCGGGGTCGGATGGGCGCGATAGAAACGCTCCATCCAGGCCGGCTCGGCCAGGGGATCGCGCCAACCCTTTCGATGGGTCATGTGGTAGCTGCGGCCTTCGACCGGCGCCATGGAAAGTCCGTCGCCGCAGAGCCGCAGCGCCAGATCCCGGTGCTCGTTGATGTCGAGGCCGGGGTCGAATCCGCCCGCCTCGAGAAACGCCTCGCGGGCGAGCGAAAGATTGTGGCCCGAGGCCGCCGCCCACAAGGTGGGGCATTGCGGCGCCATACGCAGCGCATCCAGCTCGATGTCGTAAAGGCGCCGTGGGCCGCCGCCGGGATAGATGGCCGGCTGGGCCCGGGCTTCGATCGAGGCGAAGTCTTCCAGGATCGCTTCCGGCGTGACCAGGCTCGCTCGCCGCTCGGCCTGCGACAAGCCGGCGACTCGCTCGGCCTCGCCCGGCATGGGGCTTCCGGTCGACGGATCGAGGAAATGCCGCGTCTGGCGAAGATGCCAGGTCTCGCCCCGGCCAATCTGGTCGCTCTCTTCGCCATGCAGCGCCAGATGACGGGCGACCAGGGTCGGCTGGGGCAGCACGTCGCCGTCCAGGAACAGCAGGATGTCCCCGCCGGCCATGGCGGCGCCGGCGTTGCTGGCGGCGGCGCGGCCGATCGGCCGGGGATTGTCGATCCGCGCCAGCGGCAGCAGCGACCTTGCCGCCGACAGGACCTCGCCGGTGTGATCGCTCGAGCCGTCGTTGACGACGATGACTTCCGGCTGGACGGTCTGGGCGGAAAGCGCCGCGATCGTCAGTTTCAGACGATCGGCTTCGTCTTTCGACCGCACGATGACGCTGACGTCCAAGCCCAGGTCTCCGCGGCCTCTTCAGCAACCCGTGATGGCCGGCGGCCGCCCCGACCAAGCGGCTTAAGCAGTCGCCGGAGCAGGGTCAATCGCCCGGCTCCAGCCAGCTAGTCGTCGAACAGGCCATAATCCTCGAGCACGCGCACGACCTCCTCGGCCACCAGGCGATTGCCTTCCCCGGTGAGGTGATTGAAGTCGAGCTTCACCCGATCGGCGCCGGCCTTGGCCACGATGCTGTCGACGTCGACGATCGAGACGCCCGTTTGCCGCGACAAATCCATCAGCATCAGATTGAAGCGCCGGATACGCACGGCGAGGCTGTC
>DATCFQ010000224.1:0-4511 GCA_036509495.1 Caulobacteraceae bacterium | reverse complement strand
TCAACTACGGACCACACAGACCTCACGGACGAGGACGGTCTTGGCATGTCCGTGTGGTCCGTGAGGTCCGTGGATAATTCTTGGGGACTTTCAATTCAGCAAAAACGCCTGGGTCCCCGCTTTCGCGGGGATGAGCGGAATAGATCAGGCCGCCTCCGGTTCCCCGAACTTGTTGGCTTCGGCTTGGCTCTTGCCGACCAGCCCCCAGATCATGAAGCCGACCGAGACGACGACCGCGGCGACGCACATGGGGCCATAGAGCTGGGGCTGCTGGCCGGACATGTGCATCCAGACGCTCGCGGCGATCAGCACCAGCGGGGCCGCGAGCAGCCAGGCGGCCTGGCCCATGTCGTGCAGGCGCCGGGCGAGCAGCACGAAGCCCGGGTAGAGCAGGGTGACCAGCACCCACTCGCCATTGCGGCCGGCGTGGACCAGGAAGTGGTAGAAGGCCGCCGTCGCCAGAAGCACGGCCAAGCCTCCGACATACGGGTTGCGTCCAGTGCGGCCCATGGGGTTCACGAACAGGGCTTCAAAGGTCATGGCGCCGTCCTCACGCTTGGCCGAGGGTCGGGGCGCGCCGCTGCAGCATGCCCTGGTAGTCGTCGATATAGGCCAGGCACAGCAGGGCGTTCAGCCCGACCGCGACCAGGGCCAGCAGTGCGCCCAGCGGCTGGTGCTCCAGGATCACCGCCCAGAAGGCGGCGCAGACCGAGATCGGCATCACCACGCAGAGAGCGAGCGGGGCCAGCACGCCGACCAGGATCAGCGCGCCAGTGACCAGCTCGATGACCATGGCCACGTCGAGCATCCAGCCGTCCTCGAGGGCGGTCATCAGCTGGATGGCCAGAGGCGTGTGGCCGACCGGCTCGGCATAGAGGTGCAGGAAGAAGTGGTTCAGGCCGTTGGCCAGCATCCAGGCCCCGAAGATCACACGGCCGATGAGGACGAGGTGTTTCATGATCAGGCTCCCGCGGGCTGGGTGGCGGCCGGCGCCTCGGCGGCCCCGAGGGTCCGCGGCTTGGAGCGCAGGACGAACATCGAGCGGTAGCTCTTGATGTAGGCGAGGCACAGCAGGCAATTGCAGAGCAGGACCGCCTGGCCGTAGGGATTGGCCGGCGAGCCCCAGCCCGAGAGTGGGTTGTCCCACCAGAACACGCAGAACGACACCGGCATGCACATCACCAGCACCAGCGGGGTGTAGACGCCGGTCAGCACGCTGAGGCCCGCGAGCAGCTCCACCGCCTTGACCAGGTCGAACAGGTGGCTGTCGAACAGCGCCTTGAACACCTCGCCGCTGAGGCCAGCGCCCTGGGGCTGTGGGAACAGGGGAATGAAGTGATTGAGCCCGGCTGGAATCATCCAGCCGGCGAACACCAGGCGCACCAACCATACGGCGTACTTCACGGAGCCCTCCCACTGGCGATGTCGTCTTCGCACCGCTTTGGCGCGGTCGCATTTCGTTGACCAAGGTTAGGCGCCGCGGCCCGGCATTGTAAATGGCGCGGGTCGGCAAGCCCTGGGGCAAAGCTTGGTCGTCGCCGCCGGACGCGATAAGCCGCGCGGATGAAGGCCATCCCCAACATCCTGACCGGCGGCCGGCTGGCGCTTTCCCTGCTGGTGCTGATCGCCCTGGTCGCCACCTCGGGCGCGGCCTCGTTCGCGGGCCTGGACGAGGCGGCGCGTCACCAGCTGCAGTCCTGGGCCTTCATCGGCTTCGTGGTCGCGGCGGTGAGCGACTTCTTCGACGGCTGGCTGGCCCGCAAGCTGAACGCCACCAGCCTCCTGGGCGCCATCCTCGATCCCATCGCCGACAAGGTGCTGATCGCCGCCGCCATCGTCGGTCTGGTCGCCGCCGGTCAGACCGGGGTGGCGCTGCCGGGCGGGCTGATCCTGTTCCGCGAATTCTCGGTTTCGGCCCTGCGTGAGACCCTGGCGCCCAGGGGCCTGCGCCTGCCGGTGACCATGCTGGCCAAGTGGAAGACCACGGTGCAGCTGATCGCCCTGGCGCTGCTGATGTTCCTGCCGGTCTGGGGCGACTGGGGCCTCCCGTGTGTCCCAGCCCTCCAGGCCCAGGCCGGCGCGGTGGCTCTCGGTCTGCTCTGGCTGGCCGCGGCGATCACGGTGTGGACCGGCATCGAATACGCCCTGGCGGCGCGGAAAGCGTTGAAGGGCTAGCCCCCAACCCCCCGCTCACCCCGGCGAAGGCCGGGATCCATGACAGGTTGGCGCGAAGCTCGCAGGCTGATGTGCTGGCCGCCGCCAACTCCATTTTCACCACCAAGTTCACCAAGTTCACCAAGGAAGCCGAGACGCTTCGCGCGAAGCGCACGCTCGTCACCTCCGGATTGGCGGATCAGCCGCTCCGAGCACGGACCCCTTGGTGTCCTTGGTGAACTTGGTGGTTGAAAATGCCGTGCCGCCGCCCGCTCAGCGCCTCAGGATCCATCACCGTGCCGACCTGTCCTGGCTCCCGCTTTCGCGGGAATGAGCGGATGAGGGGGCTAGGCGAGCCCACCCCACGCCTGCACCCTGGGATCGGCGCTGGCCTCGGCGATCTCCCTTAGCAACGCCCGCTCCCTGGCCGTGAACGCCGGGCCGTCGGCGGTGCGGTGGGCCACGCCGTCGCGGGCGATCGTCTCGGCCGCATCCGGCAGGGCGTCCGGGCCCTGCAGCCGGAACGACATCGCGGTGAGCGGGCCGAACAGCAGGGCGCGCTCCAGGCCCGGCCAGGCGCGGGGGTCCGGCTCGACCCCGGCCAGCCGGGCGAAGCGCAGGGCCACGGCATGCATGGGATGGATCAGGGGCCCCGAGCGGGCCGCCCGGTAGGCCTCCACACCGGCGGCCATGGCCTCGCGGCTCGGCGGGGCGCAGGCGCCGCTCCAGGCATAGGCGAGGTAGCGGGCCTGCAGCTCCAGCACCGGGAAATAGGGCCCGGTCTGGGGGATCATGCCGACGAAGGCGAGGCCTTCCAGCTCGGGATGGAAGGTGAAATCGGCCAGGTCGATGTGCTGATCGTCCAGGTCCAGCGCCCGACGGATGTCCTCACCGAGGAACGGGATGCGCAGGTGGAAGCCGGACCCCAGCACGATGGCGTCGAAGTCCTCGGCGGCGCCGTCGGTGAAGGTCACGGTGGTCCCGCTGACGCGCTGCAGCCAAGGCCTGGTCGTGATGCGGCCCTCGGCCAGCAGCGGCAGGAAATCCTGGCTCAGCGCCACGCCAGCCTCGCGCACGTCGTCGGCGGGGGCGGCGGCGCCATGGCGGGCGGGATTGGCGGCCGCCTTCAGGATCCAGGCCTTGAGCCGGCGGGCGATCTCGTCGGCCGGCAGGGTCTCGGCGGCGACGGCGCCGTAGCGGCTGAAGCGGCTGTCGGCCGGGACGCCCGAGGCCATCTTCGGCATGACGTAGCGCTGGCGGCGGCAGGCCACGGCCAGGCTCGACGCCCCGGCCAGGGCGATGTCGGAGGCCACCTCCAGGGCGCTGATCGCCCCGCCTGCCACCAGCACCCGCCGGCCCCGGTAGGCGGCCGGGTCGCTGTAATCGAAGGTGTGGACCACGCCGCCCGATCCGGCGAAGTTGTTCAGGCCGTCGATCTGCGGAACCGCGGGATGGTTGTAGCGTCCACTGGCGACCACCACGCGGGCGAAGCTCTCGGCGCCCGAGACGCCGTCCGCCTCTCGCCATTGCAGCCGCCAGCCGCCCGGGGCCCGTTCCAGCCGCTCCACCGCGCAACCGGCGCGAAGGCGCCGGTCCAGGCCGAACCTGGCCGCATAGGCCTCCAGATAGGCCAGCACCTCGCGGTTGTGCGGGAACATGGCGGTCCCTGGCGGATAGTCGAGGTCACTGAACCCCGTCACCACCCGGCTGGTGTTGGTCCGCATGTCGGACCAGACGCCGCTCAAGGGATTGGTGGCGCGCCATTGGCCGCCGACCCCGTCCGAGGCCTCCAGCAGCACGGGCTCCAGGCCCTGGGCCAGGAGCCAGCGCGCGGCCGCCAGTCCGGCCGGCCCGGCGCCGATGACGGCGACGGTCGAAGCGGCGCTCACCTGGCCGCCGGCGGGCTCGAATAGGGCGTGGCCACGCTCTGGCGGACCAGGCCGTGGGTGGCGTCGTTCATGCCGATGATCAGGAACTGCACCGCCATGGCGCAGAGGATCAGGCCGGCCAGCCGCACGGTGATGGTCATGCCGATGCGGCCGATCACGCGCGAGATCAGCGGGGTCAGGGCGAAGGTGACGAAGGTCACCAGCGACACGGCGGCCATCGCCATGAGGCCCGCCAGCAGGCCCGCAGGCCCGAACGGCTTGGCCTCGCCGGCGTAGATGATGGTCGCTGAGATGGCGCCCGGCCCGATCAAGAGCGGCATGGCGAAGGGCACCACCATCCGCTCGAAGCGCCGCCGCGCATAGCCGCGGGCGCCGCCCGTCTCGTGCTCGTCGGCGGGGGCGGCGAAGGCGGCGGCGATGTCGCCGCGCGCCATGTCCAGGCCGAGCAGCAGCAGAAGGATGCCGCCG
>DATCFQ010000223.1:0-2254 GCA_036509495.1 Caulobacteraceae bacterium | reverse complement strand
AGGCCGCCAAACCGCCGCCCGATCGCAAGCTCGGCGATCCCAATCAGGCCGACAGCCTAGGGCCGATCACCTATTCCGCCTGCAAGGCCATGGCCCCCCGCGCCGACATCATCGAGCTGCCCAATGGGGTCGGCTACTGCGTTGTGGAGGTGGACACCCCGGAGCGGACCAACGAGTGGCACCACTTGACCGACGACCCGCTCCGCCCGTCCCCCCACGCGCCGTCGCCCGCGAGCGGCGTGCGGGGGTGATTGGGGGAGACTTTGGCATTGATTTCGATGGGGCGCCCGCCGCGCTCGTCATGTTCGCGACGGCGCCCGCCCGCGCAGCCTCCCAATCCGAATGGCACAAGGGGAACCGGGCCGAGTTTGCTACATGGCAGGCCGCGCATCCGGAGGTCGGGGCGTAGATCGCCGATCTGTAGGCAAGTGCGAGCGGCGGCTTGGGGATCTTGCTACAGAATACCGTTTGATGAGCGGCGTCCGTCGCCGTTGGGCCAAGACGGACGCCGCCTAGGCAGGCATGCGCCTGCCCCTCATCATGGTCAGCCCTGAACGCACCCTCGGCGCGCCCGGAGAGATCGTGATCTCCCCGGTTCTGGCATGGAGGCGTGCTGGCGAGACGGAAGCCGTTGTTGTTGTTCCGATTCCCGGTGTCGTTCCTGTTGCGATAGGCGGCGCGGAGGTTTCTCGGATTGTTGTTCCAGGAACCGCCGCGAAGAACCCGCTGGCTCAGGGGGCCGACCAGGCTCCGAGGAAGGATCGAACCATCCGCCCTCAAAGATCGCACATCGAAGCCGATAGGTGTCTGCGTGGCGCGCGTGGGCGACCCACGCGCCGACCCTACGCCGGACCTCGTCCTCGGCGACGGTTCGCGCCCTCCATCGATCCCGCAGCGAACGCAACCGGTTACGAAAACGCCTGACGTTTGCATCCGGCAGCCGCCGCCGACCGCCGGCCGACAGTTCGAAGCCAAGAAAGACCGCAGGCGCGGCCGTCGCGGCGATAAACGTCTTTTGTTCATGCAGACGCAGACGCGGATGTTCCAGAAATCCCCCAATCCGCCCCCACCACTCTTCCAACACCGACCGGTCGTCATGGAACAAAGCGAAGTCGTCCATGTACCGGACATAGGACGCGCTCAGAACCTCCGTCACGAAGTGGTCCAAAGGGTTCAGATAGAGATTTGCGAAAAACTGGCTGGTGAGATTGCCGATCGGGAGCCCGCGCCTCCGTCCAAACGGGCCGAACAGATCGTCTCCCGCAAAGTACAGGTTTACGGGCTCCTGTCGATTGGAGCCATCGACGAGGGCGTCCATCAGCGAGAGCGTTTGGCTGCAACGGATATGCCGCCGGAAGCTCGACTTCAGCACCTCGTGGTCGACCGCCGGAAAGTAGCGATGGATGTCGCAGCGCAGGACGTGCGCGTAGCGATCTCGGTATCGTTCATAGACCTGGACCGCCCGATGCGATCCCTTGCCGATCTGATTGGCGAAGCTGTTGGCGATGAAGCTGCGCGAGCACAGCGGTTCGACGACTGCGCAAAGGGCGTGATGCACGACACGATCTCGGAAGGGCGCGGCGGAAACGATGCGATGCTTGGGGTCGAACACTTCAAATCGGACGTATCGCCCCGGCCGATAGGTCCCGCCGATCAGCTCCCTTTCCAGCGCCAGAAGCTCGCGCTCCAGGTTGGCCATGAACGCTGCCGCGCCGGGCTTCTTCCTTTTGCCCCGCACGGCGCGAAGCGCGGCTGTTCGCAGCGGCAGAAACCCTGCGATGCGCCGGAATAGATTGTCATGCTTGACGGGCATCGTCGGCTTTCCGCCAGCCGCCGATGAGACGGCCGATCTCGTCGAGGCTTCGAGCCGCGTATTCATATCGCCGGAGGTCGATGTGACGCAGATCGCATGCGAGTCGGAACAGCAGGCGCAGCTTTTCCACGCCCAGATTCGCCGCCATCAACTTGTCCGCCCTGGAACGGTTGTAGGTGGCCTCCACCAATCGCTCGATCACGTCCAGTGCTGTGGTCTGGATACGGTCGCCGAGCAGGAACCTCTGCGCTCTTGGAAACTTTTCGACCGCCGGCACCAGCCAGAGCTGGAACCGATAGGCGGCCTCCAGGGCTGGGCCGGCGCGCCTCGCGCCGGATGCCCTGGCGTCGTCAACCATTGCGGCAAGCCATCGCCAAGGGGGCTGCGCCCCCTTGGAACCCCCAAGAGGTAAGGAGGCGAGGAGGCATGGGGCTAAAGGGT
>DATCFQ010000222.1:0-2999 GCA_036509495.1 Caulobacteraceae bacterium | reverse complement strand
AGGAGCAGCCCGGAGAGATATCGCGCCTGGCTCTCGCCCCCCGCACTCGCGACCTGCAGGCCGCCCAGCACCCCCCAGCCGCCGGCCACGACCGGAACAAACGCGCCGAGCAAGACGATCCCCTGCAAGAGCCTGCGCTCTACCTCAATCTTCATGGATCGACCTCGGGGTGGGTTGGACGACATGCTGCGGCGCGATGAACGGCCGAGCCACAGATGCGAAGGCATGATCTGGATACGCGGCGGTCAAGGACATGGATCAGCGCTCGCGCCAGAATTCGCCGCGGCGGCGTACCCCCCGATCAGAGCAGTGAAGGCGTAATGTGTGCATGGAGAGCTTGCGGCAAGCAACGATCCCGCTCAGCTCCAGCTGACGCTTGCATTCTTCAGAATCGCCAGAAACCCTGCAGGGGTCTCGTCTCGGACGGTTATCGCCGTCCGGGGCCGAAGCTAGGAACACTGGCGGTGCAGTCAGTCGGACGGCAACTAATCTCCACTCGGCCGAAGGCGACCAGCGCCAAGATGGCCAACGCGGTTCGAAGGACCATGGCGGCAACTGGGGCCGTCACCGGACGCCTAGTTATCAGTCGGCCTTTCGGACTTGTCCGCCGCCAAGTCCCCGGCCTGCCTTGCTAGCTGGCGCCATTGGTCGGCGACGGCGAGCATCTGGCGCCTGAGCTCCGTATCACCCACCTTCGCCGCTTGGGCTTCCATTTGCTCAGCTCGCTTCAGATATTCCTGAACCCGATGCATCCGAGTTGGTAGGGCACCCGACATATGGAGCGCAAGCGTCGCTGTAGCGGGCGCGCGCCAAACCCGGGCGCGAAGTCTTGCATGGCATCCTTAGCTGCATCGCGGCGTTTGGAGGCCGCCCTGCGCGCGCGGCTATTCTTGGAACGGAGAGGACCATGCCAAGTCGGCACGATGAGAGCCACAAGGTCAACAGAGCGGGCTGGCTGAGGGCTGCTGTTCTCGGCGCCAATGACGGCCTGCTCTCCACCAGTAGTTTGATCCTCGGCGTGGCGGCCGCGGCCGCGGAACGGCACAGCATCCTGCTGACCGGTATTGCCGGTCTGGCGGCCGGAGCGATGTCGATGGCGGCCGGGGAATATGTCTCGGTGAGTTCTCAGGCGGATGCCGAGGGCGCCGACCTTGCGCGAGAGCGGCGCGAGCTGGCCGAAGATCCACAGTCGGAGCATCGCGAACTGGCTGCCATCTATCGGCGGCGCGGGGTGTCGCGCGAACTTGCCGAACAGGTGGCCGAACAATTGATGGCCAAGGACGCGTTGCAGGCGCACGCCCGCGACGAACTCGGCATTACCGAGGCGCTCTCGGCGCGTCCGGTGCAGGCGGCGCTGGCGTCGGCAGCCTCCTTCTCGGTCGGAGCGGCCTTGCCGCTCCTAGTCGTGCTGTTCGCACCAAGCCAAGTCCTCTCGGTGACGGTAGCCGTCGCTTCGCTGTTGTTCCTGGCCGTGCTGGGCGCCGCGGGCGCCAGGATCGGCGGCGCGCGGGTCCTACCTGCGACCCTGCGAGCGATGTTCTGGGGCGCCTTGGCGATGGCGACAACGGCCGGGATCGGGGCGCTGTTTGGTGCTCGATTGGCCGGCTGAGGCGCCCCCCAAATGAACCCGACCTGACCTGCGCCCTCCGAGGGGGTTCACGTTGGCGGTCCAGAGTGCGCCTTGCTGCAGAGACCCGCCATTCGACGGACCGCTTTCCAGCGCAATGGAGCCGAACATGAAACTTCTCCTCGCCGCGGCGGCCGCTCTCTCGCTCGCCGGCGGATCGGCCGCTCTGGCCCACCCGCACTCCGCCTACGGCTCTGACCAGCCGAGCTACGGCCAGCATTACGGCAGCCACCAAGGATATGCCCAGCGCTATTCCGGTTCGGGCGGCCACAGCTGGGGCCACCGCGACGAGGGCCGGTCCTCTTGGGGCGGCCGTCATGATCGCCACGAGAACGGACGCTAAGGCTCGAGGATCGGGCCCGCCGCACAGTCCCCGGCGGGCCTTGGCCCTATTGCCCGCGAACGGGGGCCGCCGCCGCACGCCCCTTCGAAGCGACTGGCTTGTGCTCTTAGGTCAGCGAACGCCGGTCCACGGGGCGCTCCAGAAAATATCGACCGGCTCGTTAGCGTCGGGGCGGGCGCAATGACAACTCCAGCCCCGGCGCCCGGCGCCCGGCGCCCGGCGCGGCCTGAACTGGGCCGGTCCGCCGGATTGGGCCTCATCTTGCAAAGTCGCTCGCGAATGTCCCCCCAGGCGACAGTCGAGCCCGGACGATGAGCGACGAACCCCTGATCCATTCCCGTTTCGAAGCGCAGGCGCGCCTCAGGCCAGAGGCCCCGGCCCTCGTCGGCCCTGATGGCGCATTCAGCTATGCCGAACTCGAGGTTCTGTCGCGCCAGCTGGCCCAGGGGCTTGCCGAGACCGACCGCCGCGCCGGCGAGGTGGTTGCGATCCTGGCGGAGCGTGGCTCACGCGTGGTGGTCGCCACGCTGGCGTGCCTCAGGGCGGGAAGGCCTTTCGTCGTGCTGGACCTCGCCTATCCCGAGGCCCGCCTGAAAACCCTGGCCGGGATTTGCCGTCCCGGTCTTGCACTCCTGGCCGGCGAGCGAGGCGCCGAGGCCGCCGCCCAGCTCAGCCTGTCGCCGCTCGAGGTCCCGCTCCATGCGGAAAGCCGCCCGGCGCCGGCGGCGCCGCTCGCCGCGCCCTCGTCGGACGACGCGGCCTATCTCATGTTCACCTCCGGCAGCACCGGAACCCCGAAGTGCGTGGCTGTCTCGCACCGGCCGCTGGTGAACTTCCTGGACTGGCAGGCTCGTACATTCGAGCTTACCGCGGCCGATCGATTTACTCTGTTGTCGGGGCTGTCGCACGATCCGGTGCTGCGCGACGTCTTCGCGCCCCTGAGCCTGGGCGCTTCTTTGCACATCCCCTCGCAGGCGGCGCTCACCGCGCCCGGGGCGCTGGCGGCCTGGTTCGCCGAGGTCCGGCCGA
>DATCFQ010000221.1:0-2694 GCA_036509495.1 Caulobacteraceae bacterium | reverse complement strand
CCTCGATCGTCTGCAAGTCCTGATCGACGGAGACACCGACGGCGCCGAACCGTCCAGGGCGATCGGCAGGACGTCGCACGCGGTCCGTGAGGCCGGCCCGGGCGTCATGCAAACGGTCGTCGCCGAGGATCCAAAGGCGAGCGAACGCCCGGGCGAGGCGCCTGGGGAGCCCGAAACGGCCGCCGTCCTCTCGATCTTGCTTGCCGAGCGCACGCGGGAGCTGCGGCAGGCGCAGAGCGATACCCTGGGCCAGGCCGAGCAGATGGCCGTCATGAGGGCGGAACTCGCCGCTCTCCGCCGCAGCGTTCGCGAGCGTTCGAACGAGCTGCAGCACCAGGGCGGCGAACTGAGCGAGCGCGACGAACGGATCGCCCGACTCTCGGCGTTGCTGGAGCGGAGCACGACAGAGCTCGATCAAATCCGCACCACGACGGAGAGGCAGCGGGACCAGCTGGCGGCGCTCAGGCTCGACCTCGCCAATGTGCGCCGAACCACCGACAACCTGCACGATCAGGCCGACCGACTGAGGAGCCAACGCGAAGATCTGGTCGAGGAGCTCGCCCGACTCCGCGCAGGGCGCTCGTCGCTGACGGCCAAGCTACAGGAGGCCGCGCAGGCGCTGAGCGCCGCGGACGAACGGAGGGAAGCCGCCGAGCAGAGAGAACGCAAGGCGATCACGGGCCAGGGGCGCGCGGACGCACAGGCCGCTTCCCTGAACGCCAAGTTGGACGCCAAGCGCAAGGCCGCCGAAGACCTCAAGGCCGAACTCGCGCAATCGCGCAAGGCGGGCAAGGAGCAGGTACGAGAGCTCGCCGCGCGTGATCAACGGATCCAGCGGATGGTGAATTCACCCAGCTGGAAAGCCACCTTGCCCCTTCGCCGGGCGACTGCACTGATCCGGTCGATGCGTCGCCAGACCGGCGACGAGACCCGCAAATGAGCGGTCCGGCCGGGTCCGGCGCGCCGCCGCCGATGCGTCTGCGCGACTGGGCGACGCCGGCGGTGACAAGCCGCCCGTGGCTGCTTGTCGGATCCGATCCGGACGCCCCCTTCAAACGCGCGCTCCTGCGGGACCTTCTGGGCGAATTTCTCATCTTGGGCCATCCGGACCTCCTGAGTGGCGGCGTCTTCACCGCCACGGTCATCGCCGAGGATCCGCCTTGGGACTTCGACGCAATCGGGCGCGCCGCCGCCTTCTTTCTTGTCGAGGAGCGCTTGCTTGACAATTCCCAGGTGCGAGCCCGTCTCAGCAAGCTCCTCGAACAGGGACGCGTGGTCTCCTGGAGCGCCGCGGAGGCTTGCGCCCCCCTGGGCGGCCTCTCGGCGCCAACACCCTGGACTTCGCCGGCCGGACTGCTCCTCCTGCTCGCGCACGCCGGGATCCAGGCGGTGTCGTCGATCGCTGTCGAACCTGAGCATCCCGGTCGCGAGCTGAGGTCTCTGGGCAGAGGGCGCAGGGCGTCGCTGGCGGATGTCCTCTCACTCGGGACGATCCGCTACAGCCCGCTGTGGGGCGCCGCAGTCGCCGTCGCCTAGCACTCCTTTGGCAGATTGTGGGTGAGCACCGTTCTGCATCGTGGACGTCGATGCTGTGGAGGTCTGAGCAGGCGATCCAAGATGGCCTGTCGGATCGCCGGCAGGCTCGGTTGAGGCGGTGGGCCTGAGATGCTCTTTTTTCCACCCCGTCTGGGTGAGGTGGCGAGATTGGAGGAGGGCGTAGGCGATCGTCGCCATGAGGGCGTCGGTGCAGCCCGATTCAAGATCGCCCTTCGAAGTGGTCCAGACCCAGCTCCTCCTTGAGCTGCCTGTTGGCCTGTTCGCAGGCCCACCGCGCCTTTACCGCCCCGGCCAAGGTCTTGAGTGAGGCGTCCGCAGCGAGGTTGGAGAGGTAGTACTGAGGCGAGCGCGACCGCCGCGAGGACGTTTGTTGCGAGCTTCTCCAAGCGGCTGGCGACGCGGCGGAGCTGTTTGAGATTGCAGAAGCAGCGTTCGACGAGGTTAGTTTGTGGGTAGAGGCGTAGACCGGTTCATCGTTGCAGCTTCATCTGGCGTTGGCCGGGATGTCGCCGTTCCGCCTCGGGCGGCGACCACCGTGGTGGCGGCCGGCAGTCCGGCGAGCAGCTCGGGGACGACCGTCTTGTCAGAGGCCCGTCCGGCCATGGTCAGCAGCCGCACCGGAAGGCCGTCCTGGTCGATGACGGCGTGTATCGTGGTGCCTAGTCCTGCTCAGCCAAGGCCCACTTTACGAGCGCGCGTGCGCCGGTGGGAAAGTCCGTCCTCGGCCGCCAGTCAAGCGCCACGGTGGCCCGCCCCACGTCGGCGACGGCGTAGCGGACGTCGCCGGGTCGGAAGTCGCCGGTGACGCGGGCGACCGAAGTAGGACGTCCGATGATCCGTGCGAGCTCATGCGCCGCCTCCAGAATCGAAGTCCCTCGCCCGCTGCCAATATTGACGATAAGCTCCTCCTCGCGGACGGCGCGCGCAGCGATCAGAGCGTCGACCACATCGTCGACATAGACGAAGTCTCGTACGATCTCTCCATCCTCGTAGATGTCGAGTTCTCCGCCGTCGGCGAGCTGGCGAGTGAAAATCGAGAGCACGCCGGTATAGGGATTGAGCAAGGATTGGCCGGGACCATAGACGTTCTGGAACCTTAGGATGGTGCGTCGCCACGGCGCGCCGACGCCGGCCTGA
>DATCFQ010000220.1:0-3799 GCA_036509495.1 Caulobacteraceae bacterium | reverse complement strand
GCTTACGTAAAATTCAGCCGTGGATACAAGGCCGGCGGATTCAACGCTTACCTGATTACCCCCCCCTATGCGGCCAATGAAAGCCTGGCTTTCCAGCCTGAGTATCTCAACAATTACGAAGCGGGTTATAAGGGTTCTTGGTTCGACAGTCGGGTCTCGCTCACGGGCTCGGTGTTCTACGACGACTACACCAACAAACAGGAGGCGGTGGAAGACCCCCTCGCTCTTTCGATCACCATTCGTAACGCGGCCTCGGCCACGATCTACGGCGGAGAGTTCGAGGGCGCGGTTAAGCCGCTACGGGGCCTCACGCTTAGCGGCACGCTCGGACTCCTGCACGCCAGGTACAACAGCTTCCCCAACGGTGGCGGACTGGGCATCAGCTATACGGGTAACGATCTTCCCAGCGCCCCGAGCGTGCAAGCGACACTGGCGGCCGAATACGCCCACGAGTTTCCGGGGTGGGCGGGAGTGGAGGGAGTGGCGCGGCTGGAGGCGATCTACCAGAGTTCGTCTTTCGCCGATCCGAATAACACGGCGGCCTATCGGCAGAACCCCGCCACCTTCCTCAACGGGCGTGTTGGCATCCAGAACCCACGCTGGGGCCTCTACCTCTGGGGAAATAATCTCACGAACGACTTTCACCTCAGTGGCGGTCTTTATGAACTGGTGGCGACCGCGCGGGCTGTCAACATTCCGCGGAACTTTGGCGTGGAGCTGAACTTCAAGTACTGAATAGGTAACCGAAGGGTCCCTGGTATGGAAATCGGCGACTGGACGACGAGTGCCGAGTTGAATCGTGTCTATAGAGACGCTCGGGATCTTGGTCTGGAAACCAACCTCGCGGAACTCGAAGCTTTCGGCTTTACTATCATTCCACCTCAGAAGGTCTCCGAGGACGCACTCGTTTCCCGGATGTTGTCGGCCACAATAGATCTATGTGAGGAAATGGACCGGGCTGGGGCAGGCCTCAGCACACCACTAGGCTCCGAGTGCGACTACGCGCGCATCCTCTACGCCCTGATCTCACGCGCCGAGGTGTTCGGAGAGGCGGTCATGCACCCGCTGGCCCTGACGTTGGGACGCTACCTCACCGGCGCAAGCTGCCGTCTATTCACGACCGCCGGCTTCGTCAAAAAGGGGAAGGCGACCTCGACCCAACTCCACACCGACACGGCCGGGACGCCACCGCCGCTCTATCCCTATGGCTTGGTTTGCAACATCAGTTGGCTGCTCACTGACTACACCGAGGAGAACGGCACCTTCGCCATCGTCCCTGGGAGCCACCGCTACTGTCGCCACCCGACGGCCACCGAACAGCCAAAGGTGATGGGCGGCAGCGCTGCGGACAACTGCATTCCCATAATCGCCCCGCGCGGGTCCATTGTCGCATTCAATGGCAATACATGGCATGGTACATATCCAAAGAAAAACGATGCCCTGAGAGCCCATTTCGCCATCGCCTACTGCCGAAATTACATGATGCAAGGCGAGCGTTTCGACGATGTATTTCCAGCCCACCTCGAAGCCTACGGCGACGAGCTGGCGCACTTGCTAGGCCGTGACACTTGGCAAGGGTACGACGCTGCGGGTCCGCGCTCATCGGCCTTGCAGAGCATCTGGCGTTCCAACTTCAGTCCCGGCGCGTGATGTCCAACAAGGGCGCGGCCAGGATGCGGAAGTGGGAATTTGCGAGTCGGGATTGGCTTGCGGCTCTGAAGTCGGAAGTCGACCGCTTGCTCGCGTCAAGCAACTCGACAGCGAACTGGAGCCTCTGCGAAGTTTTTACAGGGGCGCCCTTACGGCTTGCTCCGGACGGAGAGCCGAAAATCGCCTGGCACTGCAGGATCGTGGACGGCAAGGCGAATTTCGCCACGACCGAGGCCGACGACGTCGATCTCAAGACGGTCGCGGACTACACCTACCTGCTCCCTCTGGCGCGCTGGCGCATGGGGGCCGCCAATCGCGGGGCTCTCGACGCCTATCTGGCCCAGGGCGCGCGCGACGGGAAAATCGTGAGGATAGGGGATCCCTCGCGGTCGCCCCCCGAACTCGCCCCACTCCACAACGCGGTCGTGGACTTCACGTGCTGAGCCAACGCTTCGGGCAAGCACCAGGATAGGGAGTTGCGAGATGCAGATTGGCGACTGGTCGGCGACGGCCGAACTGAATCCGATCTATCGCGCCGCGCGCGAACTGGGGATCGAGACCAATCTCGCCGAGCTCGAGGCCTTCGGCTTCACGATCGTGGAACCGGAAAAGGCCGCGCCTGCGGGGTTCGCGCAGCGGATGCTCGAGGCGACAATGAGGCTTGTCTGCGAGGAGGACCCCTCCGGGGTCAGGCTGAATGGTTTCGAGAAGAGATCGGTCGACGGTCGGCACCTGTTCCATCTGATCGGCAAGGATCCAGTCTTCGTCGAAGCCCTGCTCAACCCGGTCATGCTGACCCTCGCCCGCTATCTCATGGGCGCGAGCGCAAGGCTGTACAGCACCGTCGGGTTTATCAAGCAGGGAAAGGCGGCAGCGACCCTCCTGCACTCCGACTCCGCGGGAACCCCGCCTCCGCTCCCGCCCTACGCCCAGGTCTGCAACCTGTCATGGATCCTCACCGACTATACGGAAGTGAAGGGCACGTTCGCGGTCGTGCCCGGTAGTCACCGCTATTGCCGCCACCCCACGGCGGGCGAGCAGCCCGGGAGCCTGGGCGGCGACAACGACGAAATCTGCATCCCGGTTCTCGCCAAGCCTGGATCGATCTTTGCTTTCAGTGGCAACGCCTGGCACGGCGCCTATCCGAAGCGCGACGACAGCTTCCGCGCCCACATCGCCTACGCCTTCGCCCGCAACTACGTCCTTCCCGCGGAGGACTTCAGCGACCTTCCGGATTCGCTGGTCGCCGAACACGGCCCTGATTTCGCGCAGCTGCTGGGGAAGAACGCCTGGCAGGGCTATCACGCCGATGGACCGGACTATGCACGGCTGATCGCGGTTCGGCGGGTCCAGATCACCCCCAGCGCCTGAGACGGATCCCCTGATGAATCAAGCCGAGTACCAAGCGCACGACGCCGTGGGGTTGGCCGAACTGGTGGCGACGCGCCAGGTCTCGCCGGGCGAATTGTTGGATGCGGCCTTGGCGCGGGTCGAGGCGGTCAACCCGACGCTGAACGCGATCGTGGTGGACTGCGCGGCGCAGGCGCGGGCGGCGATCGCGGAAGGATTGTCGCAGGGTCCGTTTACCGGCGTGCCCTATCTGCTCAAGGACATCACCACCCAGATGGCCGGGGTGCCGACCAGCGCCGGAGCTCGTCTCTTCGCCAATAGCGTCCCCGCGAAGGACAGCGCGCTTGTGAGCGCCTACCGCCGGGCCGGGCTGGTCATATTCGGCAAGACCAACACGCCTGAACTCGGGTTGGTGGGCATCACCGAGCCGGCGCTGTTCGGACCGACGCTCAACCCGTGGAACCTGGAACGCACGTGCGGGGGATCGTCCGGCGGCTCCGCCTCGGCGGTCGCCGGCGGCATCGTTCCGGCGGCTCAGGCGAGCGACGGTGGCGGCTCGATCCGCATTCCGGCGTCGTGCTGTGGGCTCTTCGGCATGAAACCCTCGCGCGGACGGGTCTCCATGGCGCCCGCTGGGGAGGGGTGGGCCGGATTCACGGTGCTCCACGCGCTCACCCGCAGTGTCCGTGACAGCGCCGCGCTCCTGGATGTGAGTTGCCTCCCCGAGGCGGGCGACCCCTATGCCCTGGCGCCGCCCGAAGTCGAATTCGCGCGCGAAGCGCGATGCGATCCGCACCCG
>DATCFQ010000219.1:0-2915 GCA_036509495.1 Caulobacteraceae bacterium | reverse complement strand
TCCCTCCCCCTCAGGGGGAGGGATCGAGGGAGGGGGTCCAATGGAAGAATCAGCTGCGAAGGCGGCGGCGCCGCGCGCAGCTGAAAGGCCGGCGCGGACCCCCACCCCCGACCCCTCCCCCTGAAGGGAGAGGGGAGTCATGGCGTCGCACACCTAGTGCGCCTCGTCCCAGTTGCGGGCAGCCCTGGCTTCGACCACCAGGGGGACGGTGAGGGCCACGGCCGGCAGGGCGGCGCGCTCCATCACCTCGCGGGCGACGGCGCAGACGGCGTCGGCCTCGGCCTCCGTCGCCTCGAACACCAATTCGTCGTGCACCTGCAGCAGCATACGCGCGGTGAGCCCCGCGTCGTTCAGAGCCGCGGGCATCCTGATCATCGCCCGGCGGATCACGTCGGCGGCGGCCCCCTGGATGGGAGCGTTGATCGCCGCCCGCTCGCCGAACGAACGCTCGGCCGGCGACTTGCCGCGGATCGAGGGGATGTTGATCTTCCGTCCAAAGATGGTGGTCACGAAGGCCCGCTCGCGCACCTCCGCGCGCATGCTGTCCATGTAGCTGCGGATGCCGGGAAAGCGCTCGAAATAGGTCTTGATGTAGGCCCCCGCCTCGTCCTGCGGGATGGCCAGCTGGTTGGCCAGGCCGAAGGCCGAGATGCCGTAGACAATGCCGAAATTGATCGCCTTGGCCCGGCGGCGGACGTCCGACGGCATGCCTTCGATGGGCACGCCGAACATCTCCGACGCGGTCATGGCATGGATGTCCAGGCCGTCGCGGAACGCCGCCTTCAGCTGCGGGATGTCGCCGATGTGGGCCAGCAGCCTGAGTTCGATCTGGCTGTAGTCGGCCGAGATCAGCACATGGCCGGGCTCGGCGATGAAGGCCTGGCGGATCTTGCGGCCCTCTTCGGTCCGCACCGGGATGTTCTGCAGATTGGGATCGGACGAGGCCAGCCGCCCGGTGGTGGCGGCGGCCAGCTGGAACGAGGTGTGCACCCGGCCCGTCCGCGGCGAGACCGCGGCCACCAGATTGTCCGTATAGGTGCCTTTCAGCTTGGAGAACTGGCGCCAGTCGAGGATCACCCGCGGCAGCTCGTGGCCCTGGACGGCGAGATCCTCCAGCACCTTCACATCGGTGGAAGCGGCGCCGCCGGCGGTCTTCTTTCCATGCTCCATGCCCATCTCGGCGTAGAGCACCTCGCCGATCTGCTTGGGGCTGCCGAGGTTGAACGGCCGGCCGGCCAGCAGGTGCGCCTTGGCCTCCAGCTCGTTCATCTTGATCCCGAACTCGCCCGACAGCCGGCGCAGGTGCTCCGGATCGATGTGGATGCCGGCGCACTCCATGTCGGCCAGCACGGCCGGCATCGGCCGCTCCAGCGTCTCATAGACGGTGAGCAGACCCTCCGGCGCCAGCCGCGGGCGCAGCCGGTTGTAGAGCCTCAAGGTCACATCGGCGTCCTCGGCGGCGTAGCAGGTCGCCTTGTCCAGCGGCACGTGCTTGAAGCTGATCTCGGCCTTGCCGGTCCCGGCCACCTGCTTGAACTTGATCGGCTCGTGGCCGAGCCAGAGCTTGGAAAGCTCGTCCATGCCGTGGTTGTGCAGGCCGGCCTCCAGCACATAGGAGATCAGCATGGTGTCCTCGATGGGCGCCACGCGCACGCCGTAGCGGCTGAGCACGGCCATGTCGTACTTGGCGTTCTGGGCCACCTTGAGGACGGCGGGGTCCTCCAGCATCGGCTTCAGCATGGCGATCGCCGTCTCCAGCGGGATCTGGCTGAGATCGGCGGCCTCTTCGAACGCCAACCCCTCGGCCTCGCAGTGGCCGAGCGGGATGTAGCAGGCCTCGCCCGGAGCCACCGCCAGCGACACGCCGCAGAGTCCCGCATTGGCCGAGGACAGGGCGTCGGTCTCGGTATCGAAGGCGACGATCCCCGCCGCATAGGCCCGGTCGATCCAGCGCTGCAGATCGGCCGTCTCGCGGACGCACTGATAGAGGCTGACGTCGACCGCTGCTTGCGGTGGCGCCTCGGCGGCCTCGGGCTTGGGCGCTGGCGCGGCCTCCACGCCGGAACTGGCCTGGACCCTCCGCGCCAGGGTGCGGAACTCCATCTTCTCCAGGAAGTCGGCCAGGATCTGGGCGTCGGGGGCGGCCACCTTCAGCTCGTCGATCGGGCTGGGCAGCGGCGCGTCGCAGGTCAGCTTGACCAGTTCGCGCGAGAGCCGCACCTGGTCGGCGAAGTCGATCAGGGTCTGGCGGCGCTTGTCCTGCTTGATCTCGCCGGCGCGGGCCAAGAGCGTGTCGACGTCGCCGTATTCGTTGATCAGCAGGGCGGCGGTCTTGATCCCGATGCCGGGGGCGCCCGGCACATTGTCGACGCTGTCGCCGCACAGGGCCTGGACGTCGACCACCTTTTCGGGCGGCACGCCGAACTTCTCGATCACCTGCTCGCGGCCGATGCGGAGGTTCTTCATGGTGTCGAGCATCGACACCTGGTCCGACACCAACTGCATCAGATCCTTGTCGGAGGAGATGATCACCGCCTCGCCGCCCAGCTCGGTGACCTTGCAGGCATAGGAGGCGATCAGGTCGTCGGCCTCGTAGCCGTTCAGCTCGATGGCCGGCACGCCGAAGGCGCGGGTGGCCTCGCGCACCAGGCCGAACTGGGGGATCAGGTCCTCGGGCGGCGGCGGGCGGTGGGCCTTGTATTGCGGGTAGAGGTCGGTGCGGAAGGTCTTCTCGGAGGCGTCGAAGATCACCGCCAGGTGCGTCGGCGCCTCGGCCTCGTTCTTCATGTCGGCGAGGAACTTCCACAGCATGTTGCAGAAGCCCGCCACGGCGCCCACCGGCACGCCGTCGGACTTGCGGGTCAGGGGCGGCAGGGCGTGATAGGCGCGGAAGATGTAGCCCGAGCCGTCGACCA
>DATCFQ010000218.1:0-3232 GCA_036509495.1 Caulobacteraceae bacterium | reverse complement strand
AGGTCACAGCGATCTGTCGATGTTCGAGAAGCATTATGCGATCCCGTTGGGCGACGCAGAGGCGGCCGATCGGGCGGATGAGGTGTTCGGCCAAATAGGTTGCGGGCAGGCTCGGCCATTCGGGGACTGCTATGCAAAAGTCGAGAACGTCGAGAAGGCTAAAGGCGCTCCCTAGGTTGGCGCGGAGGCCCCGAATGGCAGGTCCGCGCTAGGTCTTGATTTCTGACGCATCTGGGCGTAAAATGTCGGTATGGGTTGATTTTGTTTTCCCCTCCTTTCGTTTTCCCAAAAATCCCATCTGGAAAGCCGGTCGAAGTCCTCTTCGCGCCGGAACGACCACCTGCGTCGAAAGGAGAACGAGATTGCTTCAGCCTGAATTCTATTCGGACAAGGATGTTGCTCGAATTTTTGGTCTTTCCCCTTCATGGGTCCGAGGCCAGCGCCACAAGAGGGTGCGGGGACTACCCCATTTTTTGGATTTGGAGCCCCGCCATATCGGCGCCTGCGTCCGGTATGTTGTCGAAGAGATGAATGCGTTTATCGCAGCCATTAAGAAGGGTCAGCCGTAGGACTGCGTATTCCACGCCATCGCGGGCACGGATTCCACGGCAAGGTGGGCATGATTTCCACGCGAAGGTGGGCACGGATTCCACGGGAAGGTGGGCGCTCCGTCTGACGGGGTGACGGAGGCGGGACTGACAGTCTGACCGGGCTATCTGGACCCTCGTTTTCACGAGGAGGCCGGATGCCCAGCGAGAGATTGTCGATGCGCCACATACGCGAACTGTTGCGTCTGAAGTTCGAGAACGGCCTGCCCGGCCGGGTGATTGCCGCGTCGCTGGGGATCAGCAAGGGCGCGGTGAACGATTATCTGGCGCGGCTCGTCGTCGCGGGTTTGACCTGGCCGTTGCCAGAGGATCTGACCGACACGGCGCTGGAGCGGCGGCTGTTTCCCGGGCCGCCGAGCGCGGGATCGGCGGGGCGCCCGGAGCCCAACTGGGCCTATGTCGATGCCGAGCTGCGGCGCAAGGGCGTGACCCGGTCTCTGCTCTGGCAGGAATATCGCGCCGATCATCCGGAGGGCTACGGCTACTCCTGGTTCTGCCAGCACTTCGACGCCTGGAAGGGACGGGTCTCGGCGACGATGCGCCAGCGGCATGGCGCCGGCGAGAAGGTGTTCGTCGACTACGCCGGCGACACCATCGACGTCATCGATCCGGCGACCGGCGCGGCGCGGCCGATGAAGCTGTTCGTCGCCGCCATGGGGGCATCGTCCTACGTCTACGCCGAGGCGCGGCCCAGCGAAGGGCTCGCCGACTGGATCGGCTGCCACGTCGGCCTGTTCGCCTTCCTGGGCGGCGTGCCGGGGATGATCGTCTGCGACAACCTCAAGTCGGGCGTGACTAAGCCCGATCGCTACGAGCCGGCGATCAACCGCACCTATCAAGAGATGGCGCGCCATTACGGGACCAGCGTCGTGCCGGCCCGGCCGTACAAGCCGCGCGACAAGGCGAAGGTGGAGCAGTCGGTGTTGCTGGCCCAGCGCTGGGTCGTGGCCCGCCTGCGCAACCGGCGCTTCTTCAGCCTGGCCGAACTCAACTGCGCCATCGCCGAGTTGGTCGGCGAACTCAACGCCCGGCTCATGCGCGGCTACGGCGCCAGCCGGGCCGAACTGTTCGCCCAGATCGACACGCCGGCGTTGAAGGCTCTGCCCGCCCAGCCCTACGCCTTCGCCACGTGGAAGCGCTGCCGCGTCGCGCCCGATTACCACGTCGAGGTGGAGGGCTGCTTCTACTCGGTTCCCTATGGGCTGATCCGCGAGGCCATCGACGTGCGCGTCGCGGATCGCACGATCGAAGCCTTCCACAAGGGTGAGCGGGTCGCCAGTCACGCCAAGTCGCCGGGGCGGCGGGGACACATCACCGTTCCCGAACACATGCCCTCCAGCCATCGCCGTCACGCCGCCTGGACGCCGGCGCGCATGATGGCGGCGGCCGACAAGATCGGCCCTGCCGCCGCGGCGCTGTTCGCGGAGATCATGACCGACCGACCCCATCCCGAGCAGGGCTTCCGCACCTGCCTGGGCATCCTCGCGCTGGAGAAAACCTACGGCCAGGCGCGCATCGAAGCAGCCTGCCAGCGCGCCGGCGTCATCCGCGCCCGCTCGGTCAGCTCCGTCCGCTCGATCCTCAAGACCGGCCTCGACCGCGCCTTCCTCGATCCCGAGCCCGATCCCGAACCCCTGCGCCACGGCAACATCCGTGGCCGGACCTACTTCCACTAACCTGAAGGAGACACCATGCTCGCCCACCCCACCCACGAACGCCTGATCGCCCTTGGCCTTGCCGGCATGGCAAGGGCCTTCGAGGAGCAACGCGCCTCGCCCGACGGCCCCGCCCTCACCTTCGAGGAGCGCGTCGGCATCATGGCCGATCGCGAAGCGGCCGATCGCGACACCCGGCGCACCGCCACCCGCCTCAAGTTCGCCGCCCTGCGCCAGAACGCCTGCGTCGAGGACATCGATCTGCGCACCCCGCGCGGCATCGATCGGACCCTTATGGCCCGGCTCGTCGCCGGCGACTGGATCGACCGCCACGACAATCTCGCCATCGTCGGCGCCACCGGTGTCGGCAAGAGCTGGATCGCCTGCGCGCTTGGCCACAAAGCCTGCCGCGACGGCCGAACCGTGCTCTACCAGCGTGTCCCCCGACTCTTCGAAGCCCTGGCGCTCGCCCGCGGCGACGGGCGTCACGCTCGGCTCCTCAAAACCCTGGCCAGGACCCATCTGCTCATCCTCGACGACTGGGGGCTGCAGGTCCTGACCCAAGCGCAGCGGATCGACCTCCTCGAGATCCTCGAGGACCGCAACGGCCGCGGGTCCACCCTCGTCACAAGCCAGGTTCCCATCGATCAATGGTGCGACGTCATCGGCGATCCGACCTTGGCCGACGCCATCCTCGACCGCTTCGTCCACAACGCCCACCGCCTCAACCTCACCGGCGAGAGCATGCGCCGCGCCAACGGCAAGCGAAGCCTTGACGCCGGCCTAAACCCCTGACCCTGTGAACCCGTCGGTCAGCCTCCAAAGACCGCCCACCATCGCGTGGAATCGGCGCCCGCCATCACGTGGAACGAGCGCCCACGATCAGTGGAATGCGCAGCTTGTTGGCGACCTGCCCCCGGCGGAATTCGCCGCCGCTCAAAAACGCCTGATCACCCACTACGGGACCGA
>DATCFQ010000217.1:0-5055 GCA_036509495.1 Caulobacteraceae bacterium | reverse complement strand
GCGCTTCCCAGGCGCTGCGGCAATCCTGGACCAGCCGCGCCAGCTCCTCGGGCTCCAGCGAAAAGGCCGCGTCCGGGCCGCCGTCGGCGCGGGCGAGGGTGACGTGCTTCTCGATCAGGCAGGCGCCGAGCGCCACGGCGGCGACCGCCGCCGCCGTGCCCAGGGTGTGGTCGGACAATCCGGCCGGGCAGTCGAAATCGGCGCCTAGGCGGGGGATCATCCGAAGGTTGGCGTCGGCGTGGCGGGCCGGATAGGCGCTGACACAGTGCAGCAGGGCGACCGGCGCGCCGGCGACGCGCGCCGTCTCGACCGCATCGGCGATCTCGCGCGGGCTGGTCATGCCGGTGGAAACGATCAGCGGCCGGCCCGAGCGCGCCGCGCGGCGAATCAGCGGCAGGTCGATGGCCTCGAAGGAGGCGATCTTGAAGGCCGGCGCGTCGAGCCCCTCGAGCAGCTCGACCGCAGTCTCGTCGAAGGGCGAGGAAAAGGCGATCAGCCCGCGCGCGCGGGCCCGCTCGAACAGGGGGCCATGCCATTGGTAGGGGGTAAAGGCTTCCGAATAGAGGTCGTGCAGCGTGCGCCCGGCCCACAGCCCGTTCTCGATGACGAAGCCCGGCCCGCGGTGGTCGAGGGTGATGGTGTCGGCGGTATAGGTCTGCAGCTTCACCGCGTCGGCGCCGGCCTCGGCGGCGGCGTCGATCAGCGCCATCGCCCGCTCCAGCCGGCCGTTGTGGTTGCCCGACAGCTCGGCGATCACGAACGGCGGATGGTCCGGCCCGATGGCGCGTCCGGCGATGGCGAAGCCTTCGGCCAAGTTGAGATCCTCGCGGCGACTCGTCCCAGCATGGTCAATGCGCGTTAAGGATTTCTCCCCACGGGGGCGGCGTCTTGCCGCGGCTCGGGGCCAAGCGTAGCAAGGCCGGATGGATCTCAGCCTGTTTCGCGACCGGAGGGTGATGATCGCCGCCGGGGCAGGTGGATTGGCCCTCCTCGCGGCGCTCGGGATCGGCATCGGCGCCCTGGTGCGCGGCGCCGGCCACCACGCCGCATCGCCGCCCGAGCTTGTCGACGAGAGCGCCGGACCCGGTTCGTTGCAGGTGGAGATGGGGAGCGGCGACGCCGGCCTCGACCTCACCCGGCCGCTGCGGTGCTTCGTCGGGGGCAAGTTCGTCGGCATGCTGATCCTGAAGGACTGCGCCCAGCGCAACGGCGTCGAGACCGGCCAGCTCGACGTCGGGCTGGACACCACTGGCGAGGTGGCCGCCGCTTCCAGCGCCGCGGCTGGCCTGCAGCCCCTGTCTAGCGCGCCGGCTTCACTCGCGGCGACATCACCGCCCGCCGCCCCGCCGCCGCCCTCGCCGCTGGAGAACGCCGCCCCTGGTCCGGGCGCAGACGGCGATGTCGGCGATTGCTGGCGCTACAGCGGCGACTGGCGAAAAGTGGGCGAGGATCTGACTCTCGATGCCTGCGTCCAGGCGCTGTACGCCGGCAAATGCGTGCGCCCGGGCGCGGCGGACTACGGCCGCTGGGGCGAGGACACCTTGCGGCTGGTCGCCGGCAAGGTGGAGCGCCAGTCCTCCGGCGGCGGTTTCCGCACCCTCCTGAGGCAACCGCCCGGCGATTGCGTCATTCCGCATCTGCAGGAGTAGGCCATGAAGCATCTTCCGCCGCTTTTCGCCCTGGCTCTGATAGCGCTCGCGGGCTGTTCCCAGGGCGTGCAGGCCCCGGCCGATTCGGGCGTCTGCTGGCATATGGTCCAGTTCAAGGGCGGCAAGGTGAGATTCAACCGGCTGGCCCAGAACGTGCCGTCGCTGGAAGGCTGCGCCGCCCAGCTCGAGGCCATGCGGCTGAGATTCAGCGCGCTCGGTTCCGGATCCGACCAGATGATCGGCGCCTATCAGGGCCAGTTCCTGTTCCTGCAGCCGGAAGGCATCTTCACCGCCGAGAACCTCGACGGCGCGCACTATCTGCTGCTGGTGCGCAGCCCTGACGGCCGGCTGGTCAAGCCGGGCGTGCTGCCCGTTCAATAGAGCCCGCTCTGGATTATTGCGGGCGCTGACTGCCTGGGTTGACGTCCTGCTGCGGCGTGATGTTGCTGTTGCCGATGTTGCCTAGGATCTGCTCGAGCACCGACAGCTCGCGACCGCGGGTCGGGGTCGCGCGCTTGTTGAACGGAACCACCTTTCCGTCCTTGAGCCCGTAGGACTTCACTTCGGCGACCTTGTCGTCGGTCTTGCTGAAGTTGATCGCCACCACATAGCGGCTCTTCACCACCGCCGGGTGGAAGGCGACCTGGTCGCTGACCTGGGTGATGTAATACCAGGTGTTCGGATCGAAGGCGGCCACCACCGATGGCGAGCCCAGCCGGTCCATGACCGTGGTCTTGTTGTCGACGCCCACCTTGACGTCCTTGGGGGCGGCGTCGATCGCCTGGAACCCCTGATAGGAGGTCGTCGGCGAGCAGGCGCTCAGCAGCAGGGCGCCGGTCAGGGCGCCGGCGAGGGCGAGGGCGGAGGCGCGACGGATCATCAACAGGCCTTCGAGGCGACGTGCGGGACTTTGACCTATCGCTCGGCGGCGACTAGTTCAATGCCGCCTATTGCGCCCACCCGGGGCGGAAGTGAGGCGAAATGCTCTTGCAACGGCTGTTTGCCCCCCCCGCGGCCCAGGCGCCGGGGCGCGCGCTCTACGCCGCCGCCGCCCTGCAGGCGAGGCGACCGGAGTTCTACCGGGCGTTTGTCGTGGCCGACACCGTCGAAGGACGCTTCGAACTCTACAGCCTGCACGTCGCCCTGGTCCTGATCCGGCTGAAGGGGCGCGGACAGTTCGCCGCCGAGACCGCACAGCATCTGTTCGACGCCTATGTGCGCGCTCTGGACGACGCCCTGCGCGAGATGGGCGTCAGCGACGTCACCGTCGGCAAGAAGATGCGCAAGCTGGGCCAGGCCTTCTACGGCCGGCTCAAGGCCTATGAAGACGCCATCGAACACCTGCCCGAGGCGGGCGAGCTGAAGGCGCTGGTTCTGCGCACGGCGCTCGAGGGCCAGCCGGATCCGGCCGGCGAGCGCCTGGCCGCCTATGTCGCCCGCGCCGCTTCGGCGCTGGACGCCCAGTCGCTCGAGGATCTGCTGCAAGGGCGGGTCACATGGCCGGACGTGACCCTGGAGCCGCCGCATGGATGAACAGCCCCTTCCCAAGCCCTTGAAGCTGGCCGAACTGTCTCGCGGCTCGGTCTCGCGGCGGATCGCCGCAGACGCCGAAAGCCGCGCCCGCATCGCTCGCGAGCTTGGTCTTGACGGCGTCGACCGGCTGGAGGCCGAGCTGGAAGCCTCGCCCTGGCTCGACGGCGCGCGGGTGCGCGGCCGCTTCGACGCGGTGGTGCGCCAGACCTGCGGCGTGACCCTGGAGCCCCTGGAGTCGAAGCTCAGCGGCGACTTCGAGCGCAGGATCCTGCCTGCCGGAAGCCCCAACGCCCCTACCCAGCCGGAGGAGGCGGTGCTGGATCCGGACGCCGAGGATCCGCCCGACCTGATCGAGGACGAGGCGATCGACCTCGGCGCCATTCTGGTCGAGCAGCTGGCGCTCGAGGTGGATCCGTTCCCGCGCAAGCAGGGCGCGGTTTTCGACGCCAATCCGAATGAGAGCCCCGTGTCTCCCTTCGCCGTCCTGAAGGACTTCAAGCCGCGGGGCGGCTGAGCGTTTAAGACCATTGGAGGCGCCCGATTCGGGGCGTCTGCGCCGCCGCTGCGACGTCGCCCGTCGCGTACTTGCATAGACCCCGAGGCAATGTATGGTCCGCGCACCTTGCTTGGCGGAGGTTCTGGGGGGCCCGCGCGCCGCTGTGCCGGAATCCATCGTCATCTCGATAGACGCCATGGGGGGGGACCACGGTCCCTCGGTCGTGGTTCCGGCCGTCGCCATCGCCCTTGGCCGGATGCCGAACCTCAGGCTGCGCTTTCTGCTGTTCGGCGATGAAGCCAAGCTCAACGAGGAACTCGCCAAGGCGCCGGCCGCCAAGGCCGTCTGCGAGGTGCGTCCGACCACCCTGGTCATCGGCATGGAGGACAAGCCCGCCCAGGCGCTGCGCCGCGGCAAGGGCTCCAGCCTGTGGAATGCGGTCGAAGCGGTGAAGACCGGCGACGCCCAGGCGGCGGTATCGGCCGGCAACACCGGGGCCCTGATGGCCATCTCCAAGCTGATCCTCAGGATGGTGGCCAAGGAGCTCGACCGGCCCGCCATCGTGGCCAGCTGGCCGACCCTGAGGGGCTTCAGCGCCGTGCTCGACGTGGGGGCCAATGTCACCAGCGACGCAGCCCAGTTGGTCGAGTTCGCCATCATGGGCCAGGCCTTCCACCGCGCGGTGCACGGCGAGGCGCGGCCGTCCGTCGGCCTGCTCAACGTCGGTTCGGAGGATCAGAAGGGCAACGAAGAGGTCAAGGAGGCTCACCGGCTGATGCGGGAGGGCGACCTGCCGATCGACTATCACGGCTTTGTGGAGGGCGACGACATCGCCAAGGGTACGGTCGACGTGGTGGTGACCGACGGCTTCTCGGGCAACATCGCCCTCAAGACCGCCGAGGGCATGGCGCGGTTCGTCCGCACCCTGCTGCGCGAGGCCTTCACCTCGACCCCGCGCGCCAAGCTGGGCGCCCTCGTCGCCGGTCCGACGCTCAAGAAGATGATGGCGCGGCTCGACCCCGCCTCGGTCAACGGCGGTCCGCTGCTGGGCCTGAACGGCATCGTGGTGAAAAGCCACGGCGGCGCCGACGCCCGAGGCTTCGCCAACGCCCTGGTGGTGGCCGCCAATCTGGCCCAGAGCGACTATTCCACCGAGATCAATCAGAACATGCTCCGCCTGGCCGAAGTCATGGGCCGGGAAATGGAGGGGCGCACGTGAGTGCAGTCGTGCGTACCGCCGTCACTGGCGTCGGGTCGTATCTTCCCGAGGAGGTGCTCACCAACCAGGACCTGGCCAAGATCGTCGACACCTCCGACGCCTGGATCTTCGATCGCACCGGCATCCATGAACGCCGCCGCGCCGCGCCGGACCAGGCC
>DATCFQ010000216.1:0-4067 GCA_036509495.1 Caulobacteraceae bacterium | reverse complement strand
CGCATCCCCAGCCGGTCGCCGCCGTGGTTCAGCATGGGCCGCCGATCGCCGCCGGCGCCGCCGGCGCTGTCGCTGTCGGCGCCACCGCGATCGCCGGAGCTCACTCCGTCGATCTGACCTACTTCATCGACACCATGTGGCCGCTGGTGGTGACCGGCGTCATCGTGCCGCTGATGATCTGGCTGATCGGGCGGGGCCTGCAGTACTTCCACATCCAGACCCAGAGCGCCCTGGCCGATGAGATCCGCACGGTCGCCATGAACGGCGTCTATGAGGCGACGTCCGCCTTCCAGGGCTACGCCGATGCGCACCCGGAGATCGACGTCTCCAGCGCCGTCGCGGCTCGAGCGGCCCAGTATGTGGTCAACGCCGTGCCGGGCAAACTCGCTCGCCTCGGCGTCAGCTCGAGCCAGCTGGCCAACCTGGTGGACGCCCAGCTGGCCAAGGTGAAGGCGCCGGCCTGATGCCCAGCGGCTTCGACTTCGGCTATCCGAACCTGAGTCCGGCGATCCGGACCTGGGAATCGCACTACATGCTGAAGGGCTGCAGCGTGCGGAAGGCGGGTGAGCTGGCCCGCCGCAAGGTGCACCGCAACGGAGGCCGGCCATGCCATCTGTGACCATCGGGTCCAACGAGTACGACGTCTATGCCGACCTCCCCACGGCCGACGCCTACCTGGCCGCCCAGATCAGCGCGACCGACTGGAACGATCCCGCCACCACCGACGACATGAAGTCGGCCGCCCTGGTCTCGATGACGCGGACCATCGACCGCCAGCAGTGGCAGGGCACCCAGACGGACGGCTACGAGACCCACGCCTTTCCGCGCACCGACCTGAAGTATGCGGACGGCACCGAGGTCGACCCCAACATCGTCCCCGACGCCGTGGTGAACGCCTGCATGGAAGGCGCCGCGCAGCTGGTCGGCGGGGCGGCCTTCCAGGACGCGGCGACCACCTTCAACAACGTCAAGGATCTGAAGGCCGGGACCGTCGACATCGCCTACTTCCGCACGATCGACGAGTCGCCGCGGTTCCCGCAGGTGGTGATGGAGCTGATCGGCCTCTGGCTGAACAACGGCTCCGGCGGCGTGGTCGGCTCGCTCTCGAGCGGCACCGGCCGGCGCACCACGTTCAACGACACATACGACGTGCGGCAGGGCTTTTAATCGTCGGATAACCGGCGGTTAATGGCAGGCGTCATGGCCGACGTCTGCTGCCTCTTCAGGTCCGAGCTCGCCTACCGTCGATCGGAGTTCCTCTCCGGCCTCGAGCGGCTGGGCTACAAGGCTCACATCACCCTCAAGCGCCACCCTGACCCGGGCGACATCCTGCTGCTCTGGAACCGTCGCCAGCAGGAGTGCCAGTACGCCACGCACTACGAAAAGGCGGGCGCGACGGTGATCGTCGCCGAGAACGGCTACCTCTCAAGTCGGGAGGCAAAAAGTTACGCGCTGGCCATCGGCCACCACAACGGCGCTGGGATCTGGCGCGTCGGCGGGCCGGAGCGCTGGGCCGGCATGGGGATCGAACTTCACCCCTGGCGTTCAGTCGGTGATTTCCTGCTGATCCTGGCGCAGCGCGGCATCGGCGAGCCCGGCGTGGCCATGCCCGGGCCCTGGCCGCACCAGGTCTACCACACCCTGCCCGCCCGGACGGCCCGCGAGGTGCGCCTGAGGCGTCACCCAGGCCAGGACAAGACCGAGCCCTACGATGCTCTCGCCGGCGCCCACGCGGCGGTCACCTGGGGCTCTGGCGCGGCGATCAAAGCCCTGGCCCACGGCTACCCTGTGTTCACCAGCTTTCCGCGGTGGATCGGCGCTGGCGCGGCCCAGCTGCTTGACCAGGCCGACTTCGAGCGCCCATTCATGGACGACGACGCCCGCATGGCCATGTTCGAGCGTCTCGCCTGGGCGCAATGGAGCATGGCCGAGATCGTTTCAGGGGAGGCGTTCGCATGGCTGCTCCAAAGGTGAAACTGCCCGACGACGTGCAGGCGGTGGTCGACCGCGCGGAGGCGTGCACAGCCGCCGAGATCTACGTCGCCGTGCTCCTGCCCGGCGGCGTCCTGGCCGAATATCATCACTGGCCTCAGCGTCCGGAGCTCCCCGCCCGCATCATCGAGGCGCTGGGCCGTGGCCGTTAACAGGGCCGTTCGGCGGGCGATCGACGTCGTCATCTGGGAAATCCCGGGTCACCCGCGCTCGCGGGCGGTGTGCCGGGCCATGCTCGAGGGCATCCTTCACTCGGGCGATCGGGCGATCGTTAAGAGCTCGCTCTACTATCGGATCCCGGAGGGCCGTGTCGGGCTGTTCTATGGCCTGGCCGGTCGCCTGGTGAACGCGCTGGTCGACTACCCCCGCGCCGGCCGATCGGCGATCTATGCCGACCTCGGCTACTGGAAGCGCAAGGACGGCGGGCGCTACACCGGCTACCACAAGCTCATCGTCAACGGCCGCCATCCCACCGACTATTTCCAGCGCGAGCCCCACCCGCACGATCGGCTCGAGGCGCTCGAGCTGGACCTCAAGCCCAGCCGGCGCACCCAGGGCGCTATCCTGATCGCCGGCATGGGGCCGAAGGGCGCGCGGGCCGAGGGCTTCCGGGTCAACCAGTGGGAGCAGAGCGTCGTCGACGAGATCCGCAAGCACACCGACCGCCCGATCATCTACCGGCCGAAGCCGAACTGGGCCGAGGCTCGGCCGCTCGAGGGCGCCAGCATGCCGCCGGTCTCCGGGCTGCTGGTCGACGGTCTGTCCGACGTCCGCTGCGTGGTCAGCCACCACTCCAACGCCAACGTCGAGGCGCTCTGCCTGGGCGTCCCGGGATTCACGCTCGAGGGACCGGCCCTGCCGCTCAGCCTGTCGACCGAGGAGCTGCAGTTCATCGAGACGCCGCGCTTTGTCGGCTACGACGAACGGCGGCAGTGGGCGGCCGACCTGGCCTACACCCAGTTCTCGATCGACGAGATGAAGGCCGGCGTCGCCTGGCGACATCTGCGCGACGAGGGGCTCGTGCCATGAGGATCGCCTTCCTGGCCTCGGACAAGGCCCGCGAGCAGCACCTGGCCGACGCCTTCCTGATGGGCGCCAGGAAGCATGGCCACACCACCGAGGTGCGCACGCTGGGCCCGGACCTCGACGTCTCCGGCTACGACGTCGCGTGCATGGTCGGCGTGAAGTCCCGCGAGCTGTTCCACCTGCACCGCCAGCAGGGCATCACCACGATCTACCTCGACAAGGGCTATGCCAGGCACAAGCGGCCGGGCGAGGCCGGCGGCTGGGAGTACTGGCGCGTCTCGATCAACGCCCACCACCCGACCCGCCGGCTGGCTGTGCAGCGCCACGACGGCGATCGCCTGGCCAAGCTCGATTGGAGACTGAGGCCCCGGCGCGGCGGCGGCCGCCACATCGTGTTCGCCGGCTCGAGCCAGAAGTACCACGACTTCTACGGGCTCCGCGGCGCCACCGACTATGCCAAGCGCCTGGTGCGGGAGATGCACCTGCTGGTCCCTCAGCGGCGCATCGTCTACCGCCCCAAACCCAGCTGGGCCGACGCGGAGCCGGTCAAGGGCGCCGACTTCAGCCGCCTGCCCCAGACCATCGACGACGTGCTCGGCAACGCCTGGTGCATGGTCACCCACGGCTCCAACGCCTGCTTCGAGTCCGTCTGCGCCGGCATCCCGGTGGTGGTGCTGGGCGACGCTGTCGCGAAGCCGATCAGCTCCACCGAGCTCGAGGACGTCAGGGCGCCGTTCCTGGCCACCGATGAGGCGCGTCGGCAGTGGCTTGCGAATCTGGCCTACTGGCAGTGGACGCTCGCCGAGATGGCCAGCGGCGAGGCTTGGGCGGTGTTGGGGGAGGAAATCCATGCCAGCTAGCGCGGCATACGATCGGTCGATCGCGGAGCAGGTCGCTCATCATGCCCGGTCGAAGACGTTCAGCGGCTCGCTGCTGATGGCGCACCGCTCGAAGCTCGAGCGCATCATCGCCACGTCTGAGATCAAGACCGTGCTCGACTACGGGTGCGGAAAGGCCATGGGCTGGGCGCCGCGGCCGGATGGAACGGC
>DATCFQ010000215.1:0-2014 GCA_036509495.1 Caulobacteraceae bacterium | reverse complement strand
CAGCGTCATCGGCAGGGCGCCGGTCGAGGCCTGGGCCAGCTGGACTTTCAGGTCGTCGGGGGGCGTCAGGGCGCTGGCCGACAGCTGCTTGACGTCCGCCAGCCGCTGATCGGGAGTGGGCACCGGCTTCTTGGACCAGGCCGCCTTGAGCTGGATGTCGAGGGACTCCTGCTTGACCTTGTCGCCGGCCGCCGTCAGCTGCGCCGCCTGGGCGTTCAGGGTGGAGACGATCAGGCCGGCGGCGGTGTCGTGGCCGCCCAGCGACATCACATAGTTGGGGTCGTGCAGGATGTAGCCGATCATGGCGTCGCGGGTGGAGGCGTGGGTCCCATAGGATCGCACCGCGGCGACGAACGTCGGGTCCTGCAGGGCCACGATGGCCGCATAGGCGACCACGCCCTGTTGCAGCTGGTGCTGCTCGGAATGGGCCCCGATGCGGAGGGCGTCGGCGACCGCCGGGCCGTTGGCGAAGGCCGAGCTGATGGCGCTCGCCTTGCGCATATAGGTGGCGTAGGCGCCGGCCTGCTGGATCACATAGGTGGCGAGCACCGGCGGCCCGACCGGGATCTCGGCTTCCACCGGCGGCGGTGGCGGCGGCGGTTCTTCCTTGTGCTTCTTGCCGAAGGAAAACGCCGCCGCGGGGCTCGCCACGGCGAGCGCAAAGATCAGGGCCGCGGCGATTACAGCAAAGCTTGGAGCAAAGACGCGGACCTTGGCGCAGGTCATGGAAAGGAACCCCCGGAGATTACTAGCGGCCGCCCATACTAATGCGTCGCTGATGGGGAACAAACAAAACAACATCGTTACCGCCCGTGGCCAAGACGTGGCGCCGCGCCGCAGCCCGCGCTTGCCGCTCAGTCGAACAGCTTGGAGACCGACTCCTCGTTGGCGATCCGGCGGATCGCCTCGCCGATCAGGGACGCGACGGAGACGTAGCGGACCTTGGCGCTCTGGCGGACCGTGTTGTCGGGCCCGTCGATGGAATCGGTGACCACCAGCTCGGTCAGCGCCGAGGCGTCGACCCGCTCCACCGCCCCGCCCGACAGCACTCCGTGGCTGACATAGGCCGAGACCTCCGAGGCGCCCTGCTCGATCAGGGCCGCGGCGGCGTTGCAGATGGTGCCGCCGCCGTCGATGATGTCGTCGAACAGGATGCAGCGGCGGCCCTTCACGTCGCCGATGATGTTCATCACCTCGCTGACGCCCGGGCCGGTGCGGCGCTTGTCGACGATGGCGAGGTCGGCCTGCAGGCGGCTGGCCAGGGCGCGGGCGCGCACCACGCCGCCGACGTCCGGCGAGACGATCATCAGCGCGTTGGTGGTCTCATAATGGTGGGCGATGTCGGCCGCCAGCACCGGGATGGCGACCAGATTGTCGGTCGGGATGTCGAAGAAGCCCTGGATCTGGCCAGCGTGGAGATCGAGCGTCAGCACGCGGTCGGCGCCGGAATGGGCGATCAGGTTGGCGACCAGCTTGGCTGAAATCGGCGAGCGCGACCCGGCCTTGCGATCCTGCCGGGCGTAGCCGAAATAGGGAACCACCGCCGTGATCCGCCTGGCCGACGCGCGGGTCAGCGCGTCCATGCAGATCAGCAGCTCCATCAGGTTGTCGTTGGCCGGATAGGAGGTCGACTGGATGACGAAGACGTCCTCGCCGCGGACATTCTCCTCGATGACCACGAACACCTCGTTGTCGGCGAAGCGCCGGACCTGGGCCCGGGTCAGGGGGACGTCCAGGTGATCGGCGATCGCCTCGGCCAAGGTCGGATTGGAATTGCCGGCGATCAGCTTCATCGTGGTCCCCAGGCTGTCGCCTGGGGCTTCTAACAGCCGAGGCCGCGCCCGCAAGCCCAATAGCGTGACATCAAGGCCACGCTTAGGTGTCCAACATGATCGCCGACAGCAGCCGGCCGTAGTCGGCCTCGCCGCGATGCACGGCGCGGCGGTTGGAGAACAACAGATCCGCCTCGGCGTAGGTGTCGCGGCCGATCCATTCCGCGTCGCCCACGCCAGCG
>DATCFQ010000214.1:0-5664 GCA_036509495.1 Caulobacteraceae bacterium | reverse complement strand
GTGGCCGGGCGGGTTCTTGAAGGTCGAGCCGCCGGTCTTCTCGCGGATCGGCTGGGTGGTTTCGCGGCGGGCGGTTATCGCTTCCATCCGCGCCTCGATGGCCGCTGGATCGTCGGGCCTCCCCGCATAGAGGGCCCCGGTGAACACCAGCTCGCCAGCCGCCGCCGCCGACTTTCGGTAGCTGAAGCCCATCTCGGCATTGGTGAGCACCCGCCGCTCGCCCTGGCGGTCCAGGGCATAGGCTTCGACGAGCACGTCCTTGGTCTCGGCGCCATAGCAGCCGGCGTTCATCATGCAGGCGCCGCCGATGGTCCCCGGCACGCCGCGATAGAACTCCAGCCCCGCGATCCCCGCCTTGCCCGCTTCCCGCGCCAGCACCGCGTCCAGCGTCGCCGCGCCAGCGAGGATGCGCGCCTCGCCCTGCGGCCGGGTCTTGGAGAAGCCGCGGCCCAGGCGGATCACCACGCCCTCGACGCCGCCGTCGCGGACCAGCAGGTTGGAACCGACCCCGATCGGCATCACCGGCACGCCGGGATCCAGCGCCTTCAGGAACCCCGCGAGATCGGCCTCGTCCTCGGGCAGGAACAGCGCATCCGCCGGCCCACCGACCCTGAGCCAGGTCAAGGGCGCCAGCGGCGCATCGATCAGCAGCTTGCCGCGCACGGGCGGCAGCCTGCCCCGCCAGCCGCTCAAGATTTCTTCTCCCATGGGGAGAAGAGAGATCCGGCGACCCGCATCACGGCTTGGCCAGGGCGGTCAGCCCGTCCGGAAGGGCATGGGCCCACTGGGTGATGTCGCCGGCGCCGAGGCAGACGACCAGGTCGCCGCTCCTGGCTTGCTCGGCCACCAGGGCGGCCAGGTCGGCCGGGCCGGCGAGCGGCAGCACGTGGCGGTGGCCGGCGCGGCGAAGACCCTCGACCAGGGCATCACGGTCCACGCCCTCGATCGGCGCCTCGCCGGCCGCATAGACGTCGGCCACGATCACCGTATCGGCGTCGTTGAAGCACCCGCAGAACTCGTCGAACAGGTCGAGCAGGCGGCTGTAGCGGTGCGGCTGCACCACCGCGATCACCCGCTCGCTGGTCATCGACCGGGCCGCGCGCAGCACCGCGGTGATCTCCACCGGGTGGTGGCCGTAGTCGTCGATGACACGGACCCCGCCGACCACGCCTGTGGTGGTGAAGCGGCGCTTGACCCCGGAGAAGTCCTTCAGTCCCTGGCGGATCGCCGCGTCGGTCACCTCCAGCTCGCGCGCCACGGCGATGGCGGCCAGGGCGTTTTGCACATTGTGCAGGCCGGCCATGGGCAGGCGCAGCCGGTCCAGCCGCACCGGCTCGCCGTCCAGGGGCGAGATGGCCACGTCGAACAGCGCGCCCTCGGGGCCCATCTCGATGTTCAGCGCCCGCACCTCGGCCTGGGGATTGGTCCCATAGGTGACGATGCGGCGGTTGGAGATCCGGGCGGCCATGGCCTGGACCTCAGGATGGTCGAGGCAGACCACGGCGCGGCCATAGAACGGCACGCTTTCCACGAAATCCTGGAAGGCCCGCTTCACCGCGTCGAACTCGCCCCAGTGATCGAGGTGCTCGGGATCGATGTTGGTGACCACCGCGATGGTGGGCTTCAGATAGAGGAAGGTGCCGTCGCTCTCGTCGGCCTCGACCACCAGCCAGGCGCCCTCGCCGGCCTTGGCGTTGGCCCCATAGGCGTTGATCACCCCGCCGTTCATCACCGTGGGGTCCAGCCCCCCGGCGTCCAGCAGGGCGGCGACCAGCGAGGTGGTGGTGGTCTTGCCGTGGGTGCCGGCGACGGCGACCGAGTATTTCAGCCGCACCAGCTCGGCCAGCATCTCGGCCCGGCGCACCAGCGGGATGCGCAGCTCCTGGGCGGCGAGCAGCTCGGGATTGTCCGGGCGGATGGCGGTGGAATAGACCACCGCGGCGGCGCCTTCGATGTGGGCGGCGTCATGGCCGACGAACACCCTGGCGCCCAGCTGCTCCAGCCGCTCGGTATTGGGCGAGGCCTTGGCGTCGGAGCCCTGCACCACATAGCCCAGGGCCAGCATGATCTCGGCATAGCCGCTCATCCCCGCCCCGCCGATGCCGGTGAAGTGGATCGGGCCGATGTGGAAGGGGACGGGAGGACGCGGACGGCTCATCGGCCTCAACTAGACCATTTGCGGCGACGGCAAAATGGCGGCCACCACAGCGGGTTGAGGCGAAATTGATTCAATTCCTCCACCGCTCATCCCGGCGAAGGCCGGGATCCAGGACAAGTAACGCAGGCGCCTTGGAAGGGATTCGTGATGTTGAGGCCAGATCATTTTCTGTGAATTAGGCTTTGACCTGTCCTGAATCCCGACCTTCGCCGGGATGAGCGGATAAAGAAGCGGTCACGTCGCCAATCTAATCTCAATCCGCTCAGGCGCCGGACGCCGTACGCTCGACCAGGTCGGCGAGTTTCTCGGCCGCGTCGGGGACGGCCACCGAGCGGGCGGCGGCGGCCATCCTGGCCAGCTCTGAGGGATGCTCGAACAATCGCTGCAGCACCGCGGCGAGCGTTTCGGGGGTCAGGTCGTCCTCGGCGAGGATCTCGGCGGCGCCCGCGTCGGCCAGCAGCTTGGCGTTCTGGCCCTGGTCGTCGTCGAGGGCGACCTTCAGCGGCACGAGGATGGCCGGCTTGCCCGCCACCGCGATCTCGCAACAGGTCGAGGCGCCCGCCCGGCCGATCACCAGGTGCGCCTGCGACAGGCGGCTGGCCATGTCGCGGAAGAAGGGCGCGATCTCGGCCTCGACCATGGCCTCGGCATAGGCGTCCCGCGCCATCTCGATGGAATCGGTGCGGGTCTGCTGGTGCACCTCGAGGCGGGCGCGCAAAGGCTCGGACAGCAGCTGGATCGCCATCGGCGGCAGCTCCGACAGCAGCCGCGCGCCCTGGCTGCCGCCGGTGATCAAGAGGTGGATGGTCTTGGTCGGACGCCTGTAGGCCTCGTCGAACAGGGCCTGCACGTGCGGACGGATCGGGTTGCCGACCACAACCGCGCGCGCCGCGACCGAGGCGGGGGCCTTCTTCAGGGTCGGGAAGGCGCAGGCGACCGCGCTGACCCGCCCCGCGAGAAACCGGTTGGCCCGGCCGATGACCGCGTTCTGTTCGTGGATGACGGTGGGGACCTTCATCGAAAAGGCGGCCAGCATGGCCGGCAGCGAGGGATAACCGCCGAAGCCGACCACCACGGATGGCTTCAGCCGCTTGAAGGCGGCGCGGGCCTGCATCGCCCCCTGGCCGATCTGCAGCCCGGCCCGGGCCATGCCGACCGGATCGCCGCGCCGGAAGGTCGCCGCCGAGAGGCCGATGCGCTCCTCGGCCGGGAAGCCCTCGGCGAAACGCGCGCCGCGGGCGTCGGTGGCCAGCACGATGCGCCAGCCGCGCTGGGTGAGGGCCTGGGCCAGGGCCTCAGCGGGAAACAGGTGGCCGCCCGTGCCGCCGGCGGCGACGACGGCGAGTCTCGAGGTCATGCGTAGGCGCCGGCGGGGGCGACCGTCGGGGCGCGGGCGTAGGCGCCGGGGGTGCGGCGGGTCAGGGCCATGGCCATGCCGAGGGTCAGGCCCATGGCCAGCATCGAGGAGCCGCCATAGGAGATGAACGGCAGGGTCATGCCCTTGGTCGGGATCATCTGCAGGTTCACGGCGATGTTGATGAAGGCCTGCTGGCCGACCAGCACGAACAGGCCCGCCGCCGCCACCTGCTCATAGACGTCGGCCAGGCGCATCGACTTGTAGAGGCCGCGGACCACCACGAAGCCCAGCACCCCGATCAAGGCCAGGCTGAACACCAGGCCGTATTCCTCCGCCGCCAGGGCGTAGATGAAGTCGGTGAAGCCGTCGGGCACCTGCCGCTTCATCACCCCTTCGCCGGGGCCCCGGCCGAACAGGCCGCCGGCGCGGATCGCGTCCAGCGCCTTGCCGACCTGGTGGCCGCCGGTGACGGTGTCCTTGTGCAGGAAGATATGCACGCGGGTGGCCACGTGCTGGAACGAGAAATAGATCGCCACCGCCCCGGCCGCCGCCGCCCCACCCATGCCGAGGATCCAGCGGATCGGCACCCCCGCCATGAAGAAGGCCGCGCCGAAGGCGATGGTCACCAGGATGGTCTGGCCGACGTCGGGCTCGATCAACAGCAGGGCGACCGAGAGGCCGTAGAGGGCGAAGGCGATCGAGACGCCGGGCACCCCCTCGCCCTTCTGGCCCTCGGCGAACATCCAGCCGCAGAGCACGATCAGGGCCGGCTTCATGAACTCCGACGGCTGCAGCGAGAAGCCCGAGAACTCGATCCAGCGCGCCGCGCCCTTGGCCGAATGGCCGATCGCCGGCAGGGCCAGCATCATCAGTATGGTCACGCCGTAGATGATCAGGGCGGCGCGCCGGACGCCCCTGGCCGACAGCATGGAGACGCTGATCACCACCGCGGCGGCGCCGATCCCGAACAGGCTCTGGCGCACGGCGAAGTGGAACGGATCGGCGATGTGCAGGCGCGCCGCCTCGGCCGGGCTGGAGGTGAAGGAGAGCAGCACGCCGGTGACGATCAGGAAGAAGGTGGCGGCCAGCAGCCAGTGATCGACGGTCCACCACCAGACGCCCATGCGGGTGCGGTCGGTGCGGGTGAAGGCGTGCGGCTGGCTGGTCACGGTGCTCATCCCACTGCTCCCACGGCCGGCTTGTGGGCCAGGGCGAGCACGGCATGCCGGAAAGCCTCGCCGCGTTCCTCGAAATCGGCGAACTGGTCGAAGGAGGCGCAGGCCGGCGACAGCAGCACGATGGCCTCCTCGCCCGAGGCGGCGGCGTCGGCATAGGCCCGGGCCGTGGCGGCTTCGATGTCGCCGCACTGGACGGCGGGGGCGCGGTCCTCGAGGGTGCGGGCGAAGGCCGGCGCGGCGTCGCCGACCAGATAGGCGCGGGCGACGCGGCCGAACAGGTCGCCGAGGGAGTCGATGCCGCCGGCCTTGGGCTGGCCGCCGGCGATCCAATAGACCTTCGGATAGGACGACAGGGCCTGGCGGGCGGCGTCGGCGTTGGTCGCCTTGGAGTCGTTGATGAAGCGCACCCGGCCGATCTGGCCGACGTTCTCCATGCGGTGGGCGAGGCCCGGGAAGGTCATCAGCCCCTGGGCGGCGTCTTCGGGCGTCACGCCGAGCGCGCGGGCGGCGGCATAGGCGGCGGCGGCGTTCTGCCAGTTGTGCCGGCCCGGCAGCGAGCGCGCGCGGGTCAGGTCGCAGACCTCCTCCACCCGCTCTCCCGTGGCGTCGTAGAGGATCCCCTGCAGGGCGTAGACGCCTCTGCCGAGCGCCTTCTGGGCCGAGATCATGCGGATGGTGCGGTGGTTGGCGGCGGTGATCTCGGTGCAGATCTGCTGGCACCAGGGATCGTCGACTCCGATGACAGCGGTGTCGCCCCTGGCCTGGTTCAGCAGCACCCGGCGCTTGGCGGCGACGTAGCCCTCCATGCCGCCATGGCGGTCCAGGTGGTCGGGCGAGATGTTGAGCAGCACCGCCGCATCGGCCTTCAGGCTGGAGGTCAGGTCCAGCTGATAGGACGAGAGCTCCAGCACATAGACGGCGCCCCCGTGCATATCCTCGAGCCCCAGCACGCCGACGCCGATATTGCCGCC
>DATCFQ010000213.1:0-2321 GCA_036509495.1 Caulobacteraceae bacterium | reverse complement strand
TGCCTCGGCCAGCTCGAGTCCGGCCCGTTCGACCCGGATCTGGAAGCCGCCGTCAAAGGCCTGGATCGGCGCAGATCCGCGCTCGACGTCGCCGCCGGCTGGACGGCCGCGCGCGCCGCAATCCGCGACCATATCCAGGCGGGCCGGCGAGAGTCGGCGAGCCAGGGCCTGCGGCGCTTCTTCGCCGACCGGGCGGGGCTGCTGGTCCGAGCCACGGCGGCGACGGCCCCGCCTGCCTCGAGGAGCTGGGCCGAGCTCCGCGCCAGGATCGCCGCGGCGATGCTGCTGGGCCTGGGTCCCGCGGCGGCCGAATTCATCCTGGCGGCGGCCCGCGAAGGACTCGCCGCACCGCCGCAGGCCATCGGCGAGGCGGCGGCGCTGCTGAAGGCGATAGCGGCGGCCGCGCCGCCGGAGAGTCAATCGGAGCTGCTCGAAGCCATGGCCGCGCTGGCCGGTCCCGGCGCCGAGGCCGATCTGCTGCGGCTGGCCGTCCGTGTCATCGGCGAGGCCGCGCCCTGGCTGGCGATCGTGGAAAGTCCGAAGCCCTCCCCCGCGCTTCGCAGGCTCGTGGCCACGGCCCTCGGACGGGCAGGCCAGCTGGAGCCCGCCATTGCGATGTTCGGCGAGATGGCCAAGGGCAAGGGGGGCCAGGAGGCCCGTCTGGAGCTGGCCTGCTGTCAAAGCGCACAGACTATCTCGAGCGTCCGCGCCAGAACGACGGCGCGGCCCCGCCCCGCCCGGGTGTTCGACGTCTTCCCCTACAACGGCGAACTCGACCTCTTGAAGATCAAGCTCAGCGAGATGGCCCCCTGGGTCGACCGTTTCGTGCTGGTGGAGGCGGCGGAGACCTTCACCGGCAGGCCCAAGCCGCTCTACTTCGAGGCCGACCGCGCGGCTCTGAGCGCGTTCCTGCCCAGGATCGTCCACGTGGTGGTCCGGCGGTTCGCCGGGCGCGCGACGGCGCCCTGGGCGCGGGAGTTTCATCAACGCGACGAGGCGGTGAAGGGTCTGCAAGGCCTGTGGGCGCCGCAGGACCTGGTGCTGCTGACCGATGCGGACGAGGTGATCGATCACCGGGCGCTGGAGGGGTTCTCGGGGGACGCCGCGCCGCTGCGGATGCACACCCTCCGCTATTTCCTGAACTACCGCCTGGACGTGTCCGGCGCCGCCCAGAAGGGCGGCCCCAGCGTCTGGAGGGCGGAGCTGCTGGAGCGCTTCGGCCCGAGCCTGGCCCGCACCGTCCTGGCCAGTTCGCTGGGGGCCAGCCGCATCCAGGACGCCGGCTGGCACTTCACCAGCATCGGCGACGCCCGCGCGCTGGCCCGCAAGCTCGGCAGCTACTCGCACGAAGAGAACGACCGGCCGGGCAGCGAGGGACACTACGGCGCCCTGCTGGCCCGCCTGCGCGCCGGCGAGCGCGAACCGGGCTGGGAGGTCTGCGCGCCCGAACGCCTGCCGGCCTATGTCCGGGACAACCGGGCCAGGCTCGAACACCTGCTGCTCTAGAGGCGGCGCGTCCGGTCGCCCCAGAAAGTTCGCCTGCGGCTGACCCCGTTCGCCCATTCCCTGCGTAGTCGTCATGCAGAGGCTCAGGGGGCTCAGATGACGCCGATCGAAACCGCGAAGACCGGGTTGCAACGCCGGGCGGTGCTGGCGACGGCGCTAGCCCTGGCGGCGTCGGCCTGTGCGACGGTCGCCCTGGCCGATCCCGACCCTGTGGACCTGGCCGTGGTGGATCGGGACAACGGCCAGGCGCTGCGGATCTGGCCTCATCACGGACGCCTGTTCGTCGCCGGCGAGCCCGGCGCTCGCTACGGCCTGCGCGTGACCAATCATACCGATGGACGGGTCCTGGTCGTCATGTCGGTCGACGGCGTCAACATCCTCACCGGCGAAACCGCCGCCTATGGCCAGAGGGGCTATGTGTTCGAGCCTCACCAGTCCTACGAGGTGGACGGCTGGCGCAAGTCCAGCACCGAGGTCGCCGCGTTCAGCTTCGCGCCCCTGCCCCAGTCCTACGCCGCGCGCACCGGCCGGCCGGGCGACGTCGGCGTCATCGGCATCGCCGTCTTCAAGGAGAGGAACCCCGTCGAGCCTCTCGCCGCCCAGCCGTGGGCCCGGCCCGCGCCACGCCTCGTCCGCCCGCTGGCCACGCCTTTGGGAAGAGCCGCACCTGCGCCGCTCGCGGTCCCGGCGCCGCCGCCGGCCGGTGCGGCGACCGACGTGGCGGTCACCGGCTCGCGCATCGCCCGGCGCAACTTCAGCGCCGATGGCCAGGCCGAGAAGCTGGGAACGGCGCACGGCGCCCGCGAATGGTCGGT
>DATCFQ010000212.1:0-4090 GCA_036509495.1 Caulobacteraceae bacterium | reverse complement strand
CAGCACGTCCGACAGCTTGGAGACGAAGATGCTGTGGTTCTGGATCTCGGTGGCCTGGGCGCCGACGTCGCCGAGCGCGGCGTTGACCTTGTTGATCGAGGAATTGATCTGGGTCAGCATCGCATTGGCCGACGTCAGGGTGTTGATGGTGGCCGTGGCTCCGATCGAGATGATCGATCCGCCCAGCGACATGTTCTGGACCGACAGGGTGATGAAACCGGTCGCGTCGGCGTTGGCCAGGAAGCTGATGTTGCCGGCGAGCGAGCCATTCAGGATGTTGGCGCCGTCGAACGAGGCGTTGTTCACCACGTCCGCGATCTGGCTCAGCAGCGACTGGAAGTCGGTGTTGTAGGCAGCCCGCGAGGTGGCGTCGAGCGAGGGATCCTGGGCGGCGACCACCTGGGCCTTGATCTGGTTCAGCAGGTCGGAGATCGAGGAGCCGGCCGTCTGGGCCACGTCGGCGATCGATGAGGCCCGGTTCAGGCTCGACTGGACCGCCGTGAGGGCGCCGACATCGGCCCTCTGGCCCTGGGCGATCGACCAGACCGAAGCGTTGTCCTTGGCCGTGTTGACCAAAAGGCCGGTCGAAATGATGTTCTGCGCGCCCTGCAGATCACCGGCCGTCTTGTTCAGATTCTGCAGCGCGATGATCGCGGATGCGTTGGTTTGCACGCTGATGGTCATCGGTCCGCTCCGGTCCCCGCGAATGGTTAACGGGACGGACGCTAGGCATCTTTGGTTGTCAGAACGTTAACCATGAAAACGCCGATCGCGGCTGCGCCCCAGGGCGAGCCGTGAAAGATCGGGTTGCCTGGGCGACCGGTGGACCTGCCGGCCGCCTGGCGGCCGCCGCGGGAGACTCAGGCCTTGCCGTCGAAGACGGCGCCGGCCGCGTAGTTCGCCTTCTCCCGCAGGCGGAGCACTTGCTCGCGGGACAGCCGGCTGACGACCTTGCCGGTGCGGCGGTCCACGATGATGTACATCAGACCCCCGTACTCCTCGGCCTCTTCGATGATCAGTCGCAGGTCGGGCTGATCGGTGGCCGGTGGCTGGTCCACCGGCTTCACCGGCTTGACCTCCGACAGCTGCGGACTGGGAATCAGCCCGAGCAGTTGTTCGACGGCCGCCTTTGGAAGAACAACCTTGCCCATTGCATCTGTCGCCGGTTCAGGACCGACGCCCCGCTGTCAGTGGCGGAGGCGGGCCGCTAGGACCCGCCTCCAATCCGTTACCTGAACAAGCTGAGCAGGACGGACGACGAGGAGTTCGCGATGGAGAGCGCCTGAACGCCCAGTTGCTGCTTGGTCTGCAGCGCCTGGAGCGTCGCGCTTTCCTTGGCGAGGTCGGCGTCGACCAGGTTGCTGATGCCGCTGTTCAGGCTGTCCTGCAGCGACGAGATGAAGGTCATGTGCGTGTTGAGCGCATTCGACCCAGTCCCGAGCTTGGCGAGCGACCCCGAGACGTTGTCGATCGCGGTTTGCAAGCTGCCGACCATGCCGCCGGCGATCGTCGCGGTGCCGATCGAAGCGGTCGTAGTCACGGCGGCGGTGAGGTCCGTGCCGCCCAGGGACATGTCTTCGGCCAACACCGTGATCTTGGAGGTGCCGTCCGCATTGGCCAGGGCGTAGATGTTGGTGCCGGACGCCTTGACCAGATTGGTGCCGTTGAAGTCGGCATTGCTGACGATGGTGGTGATCTGGTCGCGCAGAGACTTGAACTGATCGTTGATCGCCGAACGATCGGTCGTGGTCAGGCCCTGGTCGGACGCCGAGAGGGCCAAGGCCTTCATCTGCGTCAGGAGATCGGAGACTGAACCACCGGCCGAGATCGCCACGTCCAGGGCCGACTGGCCGCGGGACAGCGAACTCTTCACCGAATCCAGCGAAAGCACCTGGGCGCGCTGGTTCTGGGCGATGGCCCAGGTCGAGCCGTCGTCCTTGGCGCTGGCGACCTTCAAGCCAGTGCTGATCTGGTTCTGGGCCTTTTGGAGCTGGGTCGAGGTGCTGTTGAGGTTCTCGAGGGCGATCATCGCCCCAACGTTGGTATTGACGCTATTCAGCGACATAATGGGGGTCCTTCTAGGCTGTCCGGCGTCGTTTTGACTGCCGAGGGCTTTTTGCCCGTCCCAGACCAAGCAATCGGCGGGCCAAACCGACCGCTTGGAAAGGCCTCATAACTCATTGAAATAAATAGCTTTAATGGCTCGTTAAGAAAGCCGCCGCGCGGCAATTGCTGCCGGGGTCGCTGGCCTGCCCGGCAGATTCTGCCGAGCGCCGTGCCCGGATTGGGAGCCGATGGGGCCCTAGCAGGCCCCGGGCCGCCCGCAGCGGCAAGAATTGCCGATCACTCGGCGGCCAGCGGCGGAGGCGCCGTGGCGATGGCGTGCTGGACCTTCAGGAAGTCGATGGCGCGGCGATGGCCCCTGGCCTCCTCCTCGGTCCACTCCAGCCCGATCATCTGCTCGACGATCTGCGCCAGCCCATCCAGGGCGCCGTGGCGGACCGCCAGGCGGCAGAGCTTGATGAAATAGGCCTGGCCGCTGAGCACCGGGTGATAGATCCAGCCGTCGAGCCCGCTGGCCTGGAGTTCCCGCTCAGAAACCGGGAACCAGAAGGAGAAGCCGGCGTCGTCATAGACCGGGCCGAAATCGTTGAGGTCGCGGCAGACCAGGCCGCTGCGGGCGAGGGTCGAGGCGACGAAGACTTCGTCGTTAGGCCAGGCTGCGGGGTCCGCGCCTTGCGAGAGATGCCTGGCGGTCAGGCCCTGCCGGGCGTCGTGCAGGAGGTCGATGGCCGGCGCCGACAAACGCACCAGGGAGAACAGGCAGCGCCAGACCGGCCCGGCGCCGGGCTCCATCAGGGCGGCCCAGTCCCAGTCGGCGCCCGCGAGCCGCAGTCGGCCGGCGAGGAAATCGACCTCCTCGGGCCCTGGGAAACGGGCGAGGATGTCGCAGGGCTGTTCGGCGTTCAGCCGGACGTCGGGCTCTATCATCCAGAATGCGTCGTACCCCGGCGCCGCCCGGCGCGCGGCGTAGAAGCCATAGTCGCCGCAGCGCCAGAGCAGGTCCGGCGCCCCGACGCAGAGTCCGAGCGAGGCCAGGGTCGATGAGGTGAGCGATATCTTCGGGATGTCGCCGAAATCGAGCGCTCCGCGAGTCTCGTCGGCCACGACGAAGACGTCGAACGCGCTTCCCGCACGCAGGCGCCCGGCGAAGGCGCGCAGCGCATCGTCGACATGGTGAGTGCGAATCAACACCGCGGTCCGACTCATGGCCTAAGGATAGGCGGTTGATCGCCCCGCGTCCGCGTTCTGTTAACCATATCGGGACAAGCCTCGCGGGGTTCGAACTTCTTTTCGGGACCCCTCCCATGCCGCCACCCGCCCAGCCCCTCGCCGTCTCCCTGGCCGAGCCACCCGCCGATCCCGAGGCGACGGTGCAGGAGGCCCTCGCCCATCACGGACGCGGCGAGATCGACTCCGCGGCGGATCTCTATGAGGCCGCGCTGCAGGCCCAGGCGGACCACCCGCTGGCGCTGCACAACCTCGGGGTCCTGCGCGCCGCCCAGGGACGGGCGCTGGAGGCCATGGAGCTGATTCGCCGGGCGACAGAGGCCGATCCGGGCTCGGCCGCCGGCCACGCCAATCTCGGCGCCCTGCTCCTCGCCCAGGGCCGCACGCCGGAGGCCGAGCCGTGCTTTCTTCGCGCGCTGCTGGCCGATCCGGCCAATCACGGCGCCGTCTGCGGTCTTGCCGAGGTCCAAGCCGAGCAGGGCCGATTCGACGAGGCCGAACTGAACTACCGCCGGGCGCTGTCGCTCGAGCCCAGATACACGCCGGCCCTGACCGGGCTCGGCATCGCCCTGATGCGCGTCGCACGCGTGCAGGAAGCCGGGGACCTGTTCTGCCAGGCCCTGGCGCTGCAGACCGACTCCCCGCGCGCCCACTACAACGTCGCCAACGCCCTGAAGGCGTCAGGCCGCCTGCAGGAGGCGGCGATCTTCTATCGCGAGGCCCTGCGGCTGGACCCGGCGTTCGCCGACGCCTGGACCAACCTCGGCAATCTGCTGCGCGCACTGGAGGACGAAGATCA
>DATCFQ010000211.1:0-3545 GCA_036509495.1 Caulobacteraceae bacterium | reverse complement strand
GCGGACATATTGCCAGAGCAGGTCGCCCTTCACCGCGCCCAGCGCCTGCACCGTGTCGCCGCTCTGGACGAACATCACTCCGTCGTGGACCAGCGGCGTGATCTCGTTCTGGCTGGCCGGCAGCGACCAGGCCCAGGCCTGGCCCAGCGTCTTGACGTTGGTCTTGTTGATCTGCCGCAGCGGGCTGAACCCCAGGGTCTGGTAGGTCCGCCGCCACATCAGCCAGTCGGCGTCCGAGGGCCTGCGCAGCATGGCGTCGGTGACCGGGGTCAGCTTGGCGAGCGGCGCCATGCGGGCGGCGGTCGCCGGCTTGAGTCCGGGATCGCGGATGGTCACCGGGCCGGGCATGGGAGTCGGCGGCTCGGCCGCCGGGGCGGCGGGGTTGGCCGGCGGGGCCCGCTCTGCCGGGGCGTTGGCGGCCACGGAGCCGGAATGCAGGATGTAGGCTTCCAGGTCCGCCGCATCGGCGGCGCTCACCGTACCGGCCGCCGACGGCGGCATGCGGCTGGCGATGAAGCTGGCCACCGAGCCGGGCGGCTTGCCCTGCCAGTGGCTGACGAACGAGGACCCTGCCAGGGGCGGCCCGAACTCACCGCCCGACAGCCCGGCGCCGTGGCAGGAGGCGCAACTGGCCACGAACAGGTCCTTGCCGTGCGCAGCGTCCGGCCCGGACTGGGCGGCGCCGACCCCGGCGATGCAGACCGCGCCCATCAGGGCGGCGGCCAGGGCGGCCGGCAAGAGATGACGCAGTTGGACGCGGGTCACGATCGGAAGTCCTCCCTGGGCTCGGCCGGCGTCCGGGTCTTAGCCAGGATCGCCGCCAAGGACTTCATGCCCCTGAATCCCGAAGCTCGGCAACAAGCCTAAGGCGTGTCGGCTGGCGGTTTGCCGAGGCGGGCCCGTCGATTCGCCCCCGTCGGGCTCAAGCACATGGCGTCCGGGGCTCCGATCGGATAGCGGTGGAGAAAATCAAAACTAAGGGAGGAATCACGATGATCCGTCACATCGTCGGCGCCCTGACAGGGTTGGCCCTCGTCTCCGCCGCCGGCCTGGCCGCGGCGCAACCGGCCGGCGCTGCGCCGACCCCCAAGCCGATCCCTGGTTTCGGCGCCGCGCCCAAGCCCAACGGGCCCGGCGCCCCGGTCCAGATGATCAAGGTCCACGGCAAGTCGCTGGAGGGCAACCTCGAGGGCGACGCCGTCGACCGCGACGTGGAGGTGATCCTGCCGCCCGGCTATGCCAAGTCGCCGCACCGGCGCTATCCGGTGATCTACTTCATGCACGGCTTCGGCATCACCGCCGGCTGGTTCGCGGCCTTCATGCACGCGCCCGAGACCATGCTCGCCGCCTCCAAGACGGGCGAGGAGTTCATCGTCGTCCTGCCCGACACCGACACCAAGTTCGGCGGCAGCATGTATTCGAGCTCGCCCACCACCGGCGACTTCGAATCCTTCATCGCCAACGACCTCACCGCCTACATCGACAGCCACTACCGGACCCTCGCCCGGCGTTCGAGCCGTGGCCTGGTCGGTCACTCCATGGGCGGCTACGGCGTCTGGAAGGTCGCCATGGACCATCCGGAGAAGTGGTCGAGCATCTATGCGATGAGCGCCTGCTGCATGTCGGCCCGCAAGGAGACGCTGGAGTCGGCCCAGAAGATGGCCGCCCTGACCATCGACCAGGGGGTCAACGGCAACTTCGGCGTCAAGGCCGGCCTCGCCTCCATGGTCGCCTGGTCGCCGGACCCCAAGAACCCGCCGTTCTATGCCGACTTCCCGCTGAAGGACGGCGCCGTCGACCAATCGGTGCTGGACCGCTGGGCCGCCAATTCGCCGATCGTCATGGTCTCCGCCCACGTGCCCCAGCTGAAGAGCTTCACCGCCATCGCCTCGGACGGCGGCGACAAGGACGGCCTGACCAAGGACGCCACCGTGATGCACAACGACCTCGAGGGCTTCGGCGTGGCCAACAGCTTCGAGGTCTACGAAGGCACCCACACCAGCCGCATCGCCGAACGCTTCCAGACCAAGGTGCTGCCGTTCTTCGCGGCCCACCTGGTGATGAAGTAGCCGTGACGCCGGTCGCCGGCGCCGCGCGCCGGCGCCTCCGAACCCCGCCCAACCCCTACCGGGGCAGGGCGAAGGCCGTGATGGTCCCGCCGGCGTTGATCGCCACGTACTGCTTGCCGCCCTTGCCCGCATAGCTGATCGGGTTGGCGTTGGCGGTCGCGGCCAGCTTGGCTTCCCAGAGCTGCTTGCCGGTGGTGGAGTCGAAGGCGCGGAACCGCTTGTCGTTGGTGGCCCCCACGAACACCAGGCCGCCGGCGGTGACCGACGGGCCGGCGCTGCCGGAGTTGCCCACCAGCTGCTTGCCGGCGGGCAGCTCCTCGATCAGCCCCAGCGGAACCGCCCACTTGATCGTGCCGGTATTGGCGTCGATGGCCTCGAGCCTGCCCCAGGGCGGCTTGTAGCAGGGCGCCTGCGGGCCGACGGGGCGGCCCTTGTCGTCGTACTTGCCGCTGATCGGCGCCGAGAAGGAGAAGAACGGCCCCTTGCCGTCGACGCTGGCGCGGTCATAGGGCTGGTCGGTCAGGTTGGCGTCGAAGCTGTAGCTGGTGTTGTCCTTCTTCTTTTCCACCCAGCCGACGAGCGAGGTGCTCTGGGCGTTGACATAGACCCAGCCGGTCTTGAGATCGGCCGCCGGACCGCCCCAGTTCACTCCGCCGGTGCCGCCGGGGAGCTGGATGGTGGAGTGCGGAGGGTCGCCGTCCTTGTGGTACATGAAAGGCGTGAAGGGGCCGGCGTTGTAGAAGCCGCCAGCCTTGTCCCACATGGCCTGGCAGGCCGCCGCGTGTTCGGGGGTGGTGTCCTCGGCGGTGACCATATCCGCCTTGGTCATCGAGACGCGGCTGAGCGGCCCCGGCCGCACCGGCATGGGCTGGGTGGGGCTGTAGTATTCGCCAGGCACGTCGCCCTTGGGCACCGGCCTTTCCACGACCGGGATCAGCGGCTTGCCGGTGTTGGCGTCCAGCTCGAAGAACCAGCTCGACTTGTTCACGGCCACGATCGCATCGCGCTTCTTGCCGCCCATGGTCAGCTGCAGCAGCGGTCCGTCGCTGGGCTGGTCGGAGTCCCACAGGTCGTGGTGCACGGTCTGGAAGTGCCAGAGGTACTTGCCGGTCTTCATGTCCAGCGCCAGCACGGTGTTGCCGAACAGGTTGGCCCCCGGGCGGTCGCCGCCCCAGTAGTTCGGCGAGGGGTTGCCGACCGGGATGTAGATGATGTCCTTGGCCGCATCGACCGGCGCGGCGAAGCCCCACTGGTTGGTGCCCGAGCGGCCCCACCAGCCAACCTCGCCCCAGGTGTCGTGGCCTCTCTGGCCGATGGTCGGCACGTTCTGGAATTCCCAGAGCTTCTTGCCGGTCCTCACGTCGAAGGCGCGAGAGTTGCCGGGAACGCCCAGCGGATTCTCCAGCGTCGCGGCGCCGATCTCTATGACGCCATTGGCGATGGTCGGCGTGCCGCCATAGGAGACGCCGTAGTCGA
>DATCFQ010000210.1:0-2327 GCA_036509495.1 Caulobacteraceae bacterium | reverse complement strand
CTGTCCAAGCCGCTGACGGCCGAAGCCCGGGCGCCCCTGCAGGCGGCCGAGGCCGCCGGGACCCCGATCGTTGGCGTCGACCTGCCCTCCGGCCTGCCCGGCGACCGGTCCCAGCCGCTGGGCTTCGCGCCCCGCTGCGCGCTCACCGTCACCTTCCATCGCAAGAAGCCCGCGCACCTGCTCGAACCGGCCCGCAGCGTCTGCGGCGAGGTGACGGTGGTCGACATCGGCCTTGCCGATCCGGCGGGCGCCAGGCTGTTCGAGAACGGCCCGGACCTGTGGCGGACACGCTTCCCGTGGCCGGACGTGGAAGCCCACAAGCATTCCCGGGGCTCGCTGGTGGTGGTGTCCGGCCCCATGACCCGCACCGGCGCGGCGCGCCTGGCGGCGCGGGCCGGACTCAGGATCGGGGCGGGGCTGTCGACGGTGCTGTCGCCGCCGGACGCCGTGCTGGTCAACGCCGCCCACCTTGAAGCGGTGATGCTGGCCGCCTTTGCCGGGCCGGAGGCGCTGGCCGATGCCGCCGCGGAGGCCACGGCGGCGGTGATCGGGCCAGCCGCCGGCGTCAGCGACGCCACCCGCGCCAATGTCCTCGCCCTGGCCGGGACGGGAGCCGCCATGGTGGTCGACGCCGACGCCCTGACCGTCTTCCGCGAGGATCCGCAGACGCTGTTCGAGGTCCTGCAGCCCGGCGACGTGCTGACTCCGCACCCCGGCGAGTTCGAACGGGTGTTTCCGGGGCTTCTGAAAGGCTCGTCCGACCGGATCGCCGCGGCCCGCGCCGCTGCGGCGCGGGCAGGCGCGGTGGTGTTGCTGAAGGGGCCCGACACGGTGATCGCCGCGCCGGATGGGCGCGCGGCGGTGAACGCCAACGGCGCCGCGTGGCTGGCGACGGCAGGGTCAGGCGACGTATTGGCCGGGTTCGTCGGCGGCCTGGTCGCCCAGGGCATGCCTGGGTTCGAGGCGGCCTGCGCCGCAGTCTGGATCCACGCCGCGGCCGGCTCGGGCTTCGGTCCGGGACTGATCGCCGAGGATCTCCCCGATCTCGCGCCCAAGGTGCTGACCGAGCTCTGGTCGGGCAGGGCCTAGAGCCGCCGGCTCAGCTCGGCGAGGGATCGACCTTGCCGCGCACCAGCTGGATGCGGATGGCCTCGCCGGTGACCGCTTTGCCGTCCCAGCGGGTTCCGACGCCGCCCGCCACCAGGGGCGTGCAATAGGCGAAGGGGAAGGGGAGGGGGTGCGACTGTTTCAGGCAGAGCTTCTCGCCCTTGATGTTCCAGTGACCCTCGGTGCGGTCGCGCCTGCGGCCCTCGGCGTCATAGCTGCCGTCCGGATGCAGCCAGAGTTCGGCCGTGCGGCCGTCCGGATAGGTCGAAACGATGGTGTTCCCGAAAGTCGAGGTCAGGGCCGAGCCCTCAGCGGCGATACAGGGAAACGCGACAGCGAGCGCCATGGCGGTCAGGGTGATGCGCATTGGGCGACTCCGTGCTTCGGCGCGGCTCAAACGTCCGAACCCGGGATTCGTGCCATGCGGCCGCGCGCAGCCGTCAGCGGTCCAAGCGTCGCTCCGCTTCGGCCGCTCGCGCGCCAGATCGCGCCAGCCCTCCGCAGCCCTCAGATAGTCGGCCTTGAACTCAGGGCTCTGGGCCCGTTTGGCGCCGGCGAGGTTTGAGCCCCTGTCCGATCGCGCTCCCATTGTGTCCGGCAACTTCGGTTGTGACGCAATCCGCCGCCGGCCAAGGTTAACCGGTTCAGCCTGGGTTCATGCGCCGAGGCCCTGTTGGAACCATGCGATGGAACGTTCGAAGCATTTTAGCCCTCTTCGCCGTTCCGGCTCTGCGCCGAACGATCCGGAGGGCTCGGCGTTCACCATCCAATGGCTGGCGACGCGGCGCGGACTCCGGGCGGAAGAGTCGCGCGGCGGTCGCTTCACCTCGAGGAGTGTCCAATGACTAGGCTGTTCAAGACAGTGATGATTACCGCGGCGGCGGTCGGTGCGCTGTCCCTGCCGCTTGGCGGGACGGCGTTCGCCCAGGGCCACAACGGCGGCCATGGAGGCGGCGGCTCCCACAGCAGCGGAGGCTCCTTCCGCGGCGGTGGCGGCGGCTATCGAGGCGGCGGCTCTGCTTACCGCGGCGGCGGCTACCGTGGCGGCGGCGATGGCTATCGCGGCGGCTATCGCGGTGGTTATCGGCGCCGCTCCTACGGCGGCTCCTACGGCGGCTCCTACGGCGGCTACTACGGCTACCCCGCCGTGGTCGCGCCCTACTATGGCTACGACCCCTATGCCGCCTACTGCGACCCCTACGATCCGTACGCCGGCTGCG
>DATCFQ010000209.1:0-2100 GCA_036509495.1 Caulobacteraceae bacterium | reverse complement strand
GCGGCCATGCCGCAGCTGGGCCGGCGCCAACCCTGCTTCCGCCGCCACCTTGACCCAGGGCGCCGCGCGGTCGGCGTCCTGGAGCAGGCGCGCCTGCTCTTCCGGCGCCATGGCCAGCAGGGCGCCCAGCATCAGGTCGGCGGCGCCGGGCCGGGTGCGGAGGTCGGCCTCGGTCAATAGCTCACCTCGAGCGCCACCGCGACGGTCCGGCCCGCGCCCGAGACCACGTGGTTCTCGACTGCCGAGGCGTAGTAGGCGTTGGAATAGTAGAAGCGGTCGCCGAGGTTGTAGCCGTTCACCTGCACGGTGACGTGCGGACTGAAGCGATAGGACGCCATGGCGTCGAAGGTCACATAGCCCGGGATGAAGGCCACGCCCGACGCGTCCGCCGCGCGCTGGCCGAGATAGTTGGCGCCTATGCCGAACTTCAGGGCCTCGGTGGGTTCATAGGTGGTCCACACGCTGGCCTGGTTGCGGGCGGTGTTGGGCAGCCTCTGGCCGACCTGGCCGGGGATCAGGGACGAGGTGGTGCGGGCGTCCAGGTAGGTGTAGCCGGCGATGATCTCCAGCTGCCTGGTCAGGTAGCCGGCGAGCTGCACCTCCACACCCTGGGCGCGCAGGTCGCCCTCCAGCGAGGTCGCCTTGCTGACCGGATCGACGATCCTGGCGTTGGTCATTTCGGTGCGGAACACCGCGCCGGTGAGGGCGAGCTGGCCGTTCAGCACCGCCGCCTTGGCCCCCACTTCGAAGGTGTGATCCTTCTCGGGCGACAGGTCCGCGGTCTTGGTCGACAGGGTCAGGTTCTCGGCCGACGGATCGTAGGACGCGCCATAGGCGGCATAGAGGCTGACGCTCTTGACCGGCCGATAGACCGCCGAGGCGCGCGGCGTGAAGATCTGGTCGGTGTGTCGCAGGTGGACGTTGGTGATCGGTTCGTCGTAGTGCGCGTCGAAGGTGTCGTGGCGGACCGCGCCCGCGAGCGTCCAGTGCTCGCCCAGATTGATGGTGTCGCCGACCAGGAAGCTCGCCGTACGCGTGGTCGCATGGGGAGTCTGGGTCACGCTGGTCTGGGTTCCGGGGAAGACCTCGAAGGGATCGGGCGCCAGCAAGGGCGTCGGGGCGATGGTGTTCAGCTGGTTGGCCAGCCGCGTCTGGTCGGCGCTCTCTTCGTCAAGCTCCATGCCGGCGACCAGGGTGTGGGACAGGGGGCCGGTGTCGACGTGATAGGTCAACTCGGTGTCGCTCATCTTGGTCTGCACCACGCCGTAGACGCCGGGGCGGTCGCGGTAGACCCGGATCGAGCCGAGCGGCGCGCCGGGGGCCGGCGCGGCCGTCCCGAAGTGCGGCTCGGTGATGCGCGAGAGGAAGTCGTAATTGCCGAACCGCAGGGTCTCGGTCAGCGACAGGCGGCTGTTGAATTCATGCGCCAGCCTGGCCGTGCCGATGTCCACGGTCGCCTTGGTCCGGTCGTCGCCCGGCAGGCCGTAATAGGCGTCATGCGGAACCGGCGCTGGCGCCGAGCCGATGAACGGCATGCCGGGATCGGGCACATTGTCCTCGTGCTGGTGCAGGTAGCTCAAGGTCAGGGTGGTCGGGCCGCCGATGCCGAGTTCCAGGCTCGGGGCCACGCCCCAGCGACGGTTCAGCACCAAGGGGCGGCCGGCGACGCCGGAGCGCTCGTCCATGACATTGAGGCGCAGCGCCACGCCATCGCCAATCAGGTGGTTGACGTCGGCCGTGCCGCGGAACTGGTCGTTGGTTCCGCCCTGCGGCACCGCCGAGGCGGCGTCGGTCATGAGAGGCGTCTTGGAGACCTGGTTGATCACCCCGCCGGTGGATCCGCGGCCGAACAGGGTCGAGGCCGGGCCCTTGTAGATCTCGATGGCGTCCACATCGAAGGTGTCGCGGGTGTAGTAGCCGGTGTCGCGCAGGCCATCGAGGAAGAAGTCGTCGTTGGCCGGGAAGCCGCGCAGGTTCACCGTATCGCCGTGAGCCCCGCCCTCGCCGGCATTCAGGGTGACGCCAGGGACGGTCTTCAGCGCCTGCTGCAGGTTGGAGACGCCCTGCTCCTGCAGCTGCACCTGAGCGATGACATTGATG
>DATCFQ010000208.1:0-3814 GCA_036509495.1 Caulobacteraceae bacterium | reverse complement strand
ATGACGATCGGAACCGGCTTCCAACGCGGCGGTTCGCGGGTCAAACTGCGGGCGAAGAACGCATGAGGGGAAACATGACCAGGACCTGGCTGAGCGCGGTCGCCGCGACCGCTTTGCTGACGACCACGATCTTCAACGCGGCCCAGGCCCAGGTTCCGGGGCCGGTCTATGAGAAGCTGAAGGCGATGGGCCACGTCGTGGACGTGTCCTGCACGGCCAAGCTCTATCGGCCGATGATGCCGAAGAACGACTACGACACCTGGTGGCCGCCCGGCGCCGCCGCGCCCATCCCTTCGAAGGCCAAGCTCTATCCGGGCGTGACCATCGTCCGCGATGCGAAGTTCGGGCCCGACGCCAAGGACCTGGTCGACATCTTCTATGGCGACCGCCAACGCTCCTCCAAGCGGCCGGTGTTCATCTATGTGCCGGGCGGGGCCGGCAACAAGATCGAGCAGCAGGACCGTGAGGCCAACGCCTTCTACGACAACATCGGCCGCTGGGGCGTGAAGCACGGCTTCGTGGTCGTGACCATGCAGCGCCATCCGGGCAAGCAGTGGGACGACGGTGGGCGCGACGTCGCCGCCGCGGCCGACTGGACCAAGGCCCATATCGCCAGATACCACGGCGACGGCGCGCGCATGGTCATGGCCACCCATTCGGCCGGCACCCTGCCGGTGGGCGTCTATGTCGGCCACGCCGACCGCTGGCCGCACGGGGCGCAGATCAAGGGCGCCATCTACATGTCCGGCGCGCCGATCCCCACGGCGCTGGGCGACCAGAGCATGTTCGCCGGCAACTCGCCCTCGCCCAACCAGCCCGTGGTGGGCTCGACCTGCGGCGCCGACCCCAATCAGGGCAATGCGCACGGCCACATCTCGGGGCCCAGCGGCGCCCCGGAAGTCGCGCCGCCCTTCGGCGGCCCGGGCGGCTTCCATCTCCCGCAGCTCACGGCCGAGCAGCGGGCCGAACGCGACAACCTGCCGGGATTCCTCAAGACGCACGTGAAGGTCATGCTGATGCGGGCCGAGCTCGATCCCGGCGTCACCGGCGGCATGACGGCCCTGGATCATGCGGTCCACGACAAGCTCTGCGCCGCCGACGGCCCCAAGGCCAAGGACGGCCAGGGCCACTGCCCGCTCATGGTCTACAACAAGCGCCACAGCCACGTGTCGGAGGTCTTCGCCTTCGACAGCCCCGACACCAGCGTCTCCGACCCGATCCTGAGGTTCGCCCAGCGGGTGACGGGCGCGCGAAAGGCCCGATGAGCACAGCCGTTCAATCCGCGGGCGTCGCCGGAGACTTCTATCCCGCCGATCCAGACGAGCTGGCCGCCGGGGTGGACGCCAGCCTGGCCAGGGCGGCGCCTCTGGAGCTGGCGCCCAAGGCGGTGATCGCGCCCCATGCGGGCCACGTCTATTCCGGCGACATCGCCGGCGCCGCCTACAGCCTCTTGGCCAAACGCAAGGGCGAGATCAGGCGCGTGATCCTGCTCGGCCCCACCCACCGGATGCCGGTGCGGGGCCTGGCGCTGTCGCCGGCCGATGCGTGGCAAACGCCGTTCGGTCCCGTGGCTGTGGATCGCCAAGCCCGGGACGCCCTGGCGCGCCAGCCCGGCGTCGCCGTCGCCTCCGAGCCCTTCGTGGGCGAGCATGGCCTGGAGGTGCACCTGCCGTTCATCCAGCGGGCGCTGGGCGAGGTCGAGGTCCTGCCCATCCTGGTCGGCCAGCCGGCGCCCGGCCAGGTCTCGAAGGTGCTGGAGCAGCTGTGGGGCGGCCCGGAGACGGCGATCATCGTCTCCTCCGACCTCAGCCACTTCCACGACTACGAGACCGCCAGGGCCAAGGATGCGGAGACCGCCAGCGGGATCGAGCGCCTGCAGCCCCAGGTCTGCGAGGGGCACAGGGCCTGCGGCCATTTCATCATCGACGGCCTGCTCGACCAGGCCCGCCGCCGCGACCTCAGGGTCACCGCGCTGGACGTACGCAATTCCGGCGACACCCAGGGGGACCGAAGCCGGGTGGTCGGCTATGGCTCGTTCGCCTTCGAATACGCCCACGCGGCGCGCCTGGACGCCGCCGCGCGCAAGACCCTGTTCGACCTCGCCCGCGAGGTGGTCCGCCAGGCCGCCCTACACGGGGGCCGGCCGCCGAAGATCAACATCGAGGGCCAGCTCGCCGCGCCGCTCCTGGCCCAGCGGGCGACCTTCGTCACCCTCGACATCGAGGGGCGCCTGCGGGGCTGCCGCGGGTCGATCCTGGCGCATCGGTCGCTGGTCTCCGATGTCGCCGAGAACGCCTTCCAGTCGGGTTTCGGGGATCCGCGCTTCCAGCCGCTCTCCCTGGCCGAACTGGAGGGGCTGGAGTTCCACGTCTCGATCCTGTCCACGCCCCGGCGCATCGAGTGCGCCAGCGAGGCCGAGCTGCTGGGCGCGCTTCGCCCGGACGTGGATGGCCTGATCCTGCGGGACGGCGACCGCCAGAGCCTGTTCCTGCCCAGCGTCTGGGCCCAGATCACCGATCCCCGGGCCTTCGTGCGGCAACTCAAGCTCAAGGCGGGCCTGCCGGCCGACCACTGGTCCAGCACGTTCGAGGCCTATCGCTTCGAGACGGAAAGCTTCGGCGAAGAAGCGGCGAGCGCCTGAGCGGGCTGAAATCACGCTGAATCATCACACCCCGCTCGCCCCGGCGGAGGCCGGGGCCCAGGACAGGTTGGAGCCGTGAACCCGCAAGACTCGCCGGCCTAGATGACGTGAGCTTTCCGGAGGCCGGCGAGCTAACTTGTCCTGGGTCCCGGCCTTCGCCGGGATGAGCGGGAAGAAATTGGAAGGCCTGGTCTCTCCCCCTCGAAGGCGGAGCGAGGGCGGTAGGCGGCCAGCCTCACCGGCTGTCGTTTGGAGCCCCAATTCCCGGGCGCCCCGTCGAACACGCCGGCAAGCGGGGTTCCGCACGCCATGCAGCCTCCGGAGTCATCTAGCCGCCACCGCCCCAGCTCGTAGCCCACCCGTTCGATCAGCCGTTCGCCGCACTGGTGGCAGAGGGTGGATTGGCGGCCGACGTCGTGGATGTTGCCGACGTAGGCGTAGCGGAGGCCGTGCTCCAGGGCGATGCGGCGGGCCATGGCCAGGGTGGCGGCCGGCGTCGGCGGCTTGTCCAGCATGCGGAAATCCGGGTGGAAGGCCGAGAAGTGCAGCGGCGTGTCGGGGCCCAGCCGCTCCATCACCCAGCGGCAGAGCCGCTCGATCTCCTGGGGCGAATCGTTCTCGCCGGGGATCAAGAGGGTGGTGATCTCCAGCCACACCTTGGTCTCGTGCTTCAGGTATTCGAGCGTCTCCAGCACCGGCTGCAGGTGGGACTTGGTGATCTTGAAATAGAAGTCCTCGGTGAAGGCCTTCAGGTCCACATTGGCGGCGTCGACGTGGCGGAACAGCTCGGCGCGCGGCCGCGGGTTCATGTAGCCGGCGGTGACAGCCACCGTCTTGATCCCCACCGCATGGCAGGCCTGCGCCACATCGATGGCGTACTCGTAGAAGATCACCGGGTCGTTGTAGGTGAAGGCCACCGACCGGCAGCCCAGCTGCAGCGCCGCGGCGGCGATGGTCTCGGGGTCGGCCTGGTCGGCCAGGGTGTCGACCTCCCGGCTCTTGGAGATCTCGTGGTTCTGGCAGAACTGGCAGGACAGGTTGCAGCCGGCGGTGCCGAACGACAGCACCGGGGTTCCCGGCAGGAAGTGATTGAGCGGCTTCTTCTCGATCGGGTCGACACAGAAGCCGGACGAGCGCCCCCAGGTCACCAGCCTGATCTCGCCGCCCTCGGCC
>DATCFQ010000207.1:0-2744 GCA_036509495.1 Caulobacteraceae bacterium | reverse complement strand
CCGCCGCGGTCGCCGCCTTCGCAGCCGCCTTGCGCCCGAGCCTCAGAGTGGCGCCGATCACCGCCGCCATCGTGCTGATGGGCGGCGCGGCCGCACACATGGGCCCAATCACCGCCGCCGCCTGGCGCGTGGGCGAGATCGCGGTCGGCGGCGTCATCGGCGTCATCGCCACCCTTCTGGTGTTCCCGGCCCGAGCGCGCCGGGTGGTCCGGCGGAGGGCGGCCCAGGCCGTGCGCCAGCTCGCCGAGCTCCTGGCCCTGTTCGCCGCCCGTTTCGACACAGGCGGCGTCGATCAAGACGCGCGCCCGGCGCATCAGGCCATCCGTCAGTCGCTGAACCAGGCCGACCAGGCCCTGGCCGAGGCCGAACGGGAGATGCTGTGGGGCCGGCGCGCGGACGCGCCGGAGGGGCTGGCGCGCAGCCTGCGACGACTATCCAGCGACGCCATCATGATCGGCCGCGCCCTGGCCGAGCCTTTGCCAAAGGCCTCGGCCCAGCGTGTCGGCCCGAGCGCCACCCGGCTGCTGAACGCCGCCGCCGAACGGCTGAGCGCCCTGGCGCCGGCCCTCGAAGCCGGCAAGCCGCCGCCGCCGGACAGCCTGGCTGACGCCCAGGGCGCCTTCGAGCAGGCAGTGGAGGCGTCCCGCACCGCGCGCCTCACCTCGGGGGCTACCTTCGAGGCCGCCGCGCGGGTGTTCGGTCTGGTGTTCGCGATGGAGAGCTTTCTGGCCAATCTGTCGGATCTGTCCGACCGGATGGCCGAGCTGGCCGATCAGGCGCCGCCGCCGGCGGCGAGCGGGGCGGCGGAGGGCGCGGCGCCGTAGAGCCGGCCGGCCCTCGCCTCGAAGCAGCCGATCAGCCGATCGGCCGCGCGCCTCAGATTGGCGGCCAGGATGGCGTCGAGCAGACGCGACTTGAACTCGAAGTCGATTTCGAACTCGACCCGGGTCCCCTTGTCGTCGGGGAAGAAGCGCCAGCTGTTGCGAAGCCGCTTGAACGGGCCGTAGAGCAGGCCGACCTCGATGGTCCGGGCCCGCTCGTCCATGCGGACCCGGGTGGCGAAGGTCTCGCGGACGACGGCGAACCCGACGCTGGCCTCCGCGTCGACGGTGCTGACTCCGTCCTGGGGACCGGTGCGGTTCCAGGCGCGCAGCGACGACACCCAGGGCAGGAATTCGGGATAGGCCTCGACGTCGGCGATCAGGTCGAACAGCTGATCGGGCCGATAGGGCAGAACCCGGGTGACGCGGGTGGAATGCACGCCGGCTAGCCCCGCGCGGCCTTCAGCCGGGCGAAATCCTCGCCGGCGTGGTGCGAGGAGCGGGTCAGGGGGCTGGCCGAGACCATCAGGAAGCCCTTGGCTCTGGCGATCGCCTCATAGGCTGCGAACTCCTGGGGCTCGACGTAGCGGTCGATGGGGGCGTGCTTGCGGGTGGGCTGCAGGTACTGGCCGATGGTGATGAAGTCGATGCCGGCCGAGCGCATGTCGTCCATCACCTGCATGACCTCGGCCTTGGCCTCGCCGAGGCCGACCATGAGTCCCGACTTGGTGAACTGGCCGGGATCGCGCTCCTTCACCCGCTCGAGCAGGCGCAGGGAATGGTAGTAGCGCGCGCCGGGCCGGATCTGCAGATAGAGCCGCGGCACGGTCTCGAGGTTGTGGTTGAAGACGTCGGGACGGGCGTCGATGACCCTCTCGGCCGCCCCCGCCTTGCGCAGGAAGTCCGGGGTGAGGATCTCCACCGTGGTGGCCGGCGCAGCCTTGCGGATGGCGGCGATCGTGGCCGCGAAATGGGCCGCCCCGCCGTCGCCCAGATCGTCGCGGTCCACCGAGGTGATGACCACATGTTTCAGGCCCATCTTGGCCACCGCGTCGCCGACCCGATCCGGCTCGGTGGGGTCGAGCGCCGACGGCAGGCCGGTTCGCACGTTGCAGAAGGCGCAGGCGCGGGTGCAGACCTCGCCCATGATCATGAAGGTGGCGTGCTTCACCGACCAGCACTCGCCGATGTTGGGACAGGCCGCCTCCTCGCACACCGTGACCAGGCCATGGCCCTTCACGATATCCCGGGTTTCCAGATAGCCCGGCGATCCCGGCGCACGCACGCGCAGCCAGTCCGGCTTCTTCAGGACCGGGGTGTCCGGGCGCGACTGCTTCTCCGGATGGCGGAGCGCCCGCCCTCCGGAGTTCGGGGCTATCGAGTCGATGAGCGTGACCATCGGAGCCTAGATCGGCTCTCGGGGCGGTTTGATCAAGCCGGAGGGCCCGGCGCCAGCGAAAGCGGCGGCGCCACGTCCTCCAGCGGCCGGCGCTCGGCCCGCACGCCCAGCGCCAGTTCCACCCCCGCCGCGAGCAGCATCAGCCCGCCGCCGAACAGATAGCCCCAGAGGATGTTGATCCTGGATCCCGAGCCGATCAGCACGCCGAAGATGGCTGGCGCCGCCACCCCGCCGACGCCGGTGCCGATGGCGTAGAACAGGGCGATCGACATGGCGCGGGTCTCCAGCGGGAAGCTCTCGCCGATGGTCAGATAGGCGGCGCTGGCCGCCGCCGAGGCGAAGAAGAAGATCACCGTCCAGGCCAGGGTCTGGGTCTCGGCGGTGAGCAGCCCCTGCTGAAACAGCCAGCCGGTCAGGGCGAGCAGCACCCCGGCGATGGCGTAGGTCGCGCTGATCATCGGCTTGCGGCCCCACCGGTCGAACAGGTGGCCGAGCAGCAGCGGACCCAGGAAGTTGCCCAGGGC
>DATCFQ010000206.1:0-5925 GCA_036509495.1 Caulobacteraceae bacterium | reverse complement strand
CCGCCCGCGGTCCCCGCCTGGCCCCCTACCGCTTCCTGATGCTGGTCGCGGCGGCTGTGGTGCTGATGATGCTGGTGCACCTGGTGAACCTGGCCGGCTTCCGCACCGGCCGTTAGCTCAGGCGGCCTGCGGCAAGGGCGGCGGATCGTCGGCGACGGGCGCGGCGGGGGTTCTGCGGGTCAGGCCCGAGACCCCGCCCGAGGACAGCAGCCCCACGTCGGCCAAGAGGATCGGGATCGACCACTTCGACGGCCCGGCGATGTAGCGCGGCGCCCAGGACGGGTCGAACTTGTCCTTGTACCGGCGCACGCCCTGGAAGTTGTAGATTTCCTCGCCCCGCTCGAACAACAGCCGCCCGATGCGCGAGAGCAGCGGCGTCAGCGGCCGGTCCAGCATCCCGGCCAGCGGCGCCATGCCGAAGTCGAAGGCGCGGTAGCCGGCTGTGCGGCCCCACTGCAACAGCTCGACGAACAGGAAATCCATGACGTTCTTGGGCGCCGCGTCGCAGTAGCGCATCAGGTCCATGGAGAATTCGGACTTGTCGGGCGTGGTCCACAGGCTGGCGAAGGCGACGATGCGGCCCTCCCGACGCACCAGGGCGCACGGGAATTCGGCGACATAGCGCTCGACGAAGCCGCCCATCGAGAAGCCCTTTTCGCCGCCGGAATGGCGCGCCAGCCACTGGTCGGAGATCCGCTTCAGATCGTCCATGTGGGCTGCGACCTCGGCGGCCTCGATCACCTCGAAACCCGCGCCGGCCTCGCCGGCCTTGCGCCAGTTGCGGCGCAGGACCTCGCGCTTGCGGCCCTGCAGGGAGAAGGTCTCCAGCGGCACCACCGCCGCCTCCCCCGCCTTCTGGATGGCGAAGCCCATCTCGACCATCTCCGGCAGCAGCTCCGGACCCAGGCCGTAGAAGCCCGGCCGGGCGGCGTGGGCGTCGGCCAGCTCGCGGAAGCGCCAGAGCAGCTCGTGCCGGTCTTCGAGCACGCCCACCGGCGCGCCCATGGCGATCCACGAGCGGCTGCGCACCCCGAACATCAGGAAGCTGCGGCCGGATTGCGAGAACAGGAAGCGCTTGTCGCCGAGCAGCGCCAGGCCCGCATCCGGCGAAGCGCCCTCGCAGCTCGCCAGGATGGCCCGCACCTGGTCGAAGTCGGGATCGTGGTCGCCGACGATGCGGGGCGTCGCCGGGGTGGCGAACAGCCGCCAGAGGCCGATCACCAACAGTACGGTCCCGGCGCCGATGGTGGCGCGGATGGCGCGGCTGGGGTCGTCGCGCATCACCCGCCATGGCTGCTGGTCGCCATAGTCGACATTGTGAAACAGCCACCAGCCCAGCACGCCCGCCCCGACCAGCAGCAGGAAGGCCGAGATCAGCCAGCCGGGGGCGATCTCGATCTGGCTGAGCCGGGCCGAGCGCGGGAAGGCCTCGCGCAGGGGCAGCAGCACCCCGCAAAGGCCCAGCAGGATCACCGTCTCTTCCCAGTCCACCCCCTTGAAGAAGGCCAGCACCGCGGCGGCGAAGCCGAGTGTCAGGGTCGCGCCCCAGGCGGCGTCCAGCCGGCGGTTGAGGCCGAAGGCGGTGAGCACCAGGGCCAGGCCCAGGACGCTGGACAGGAAGTGGCTGAGCTCCACCAGAAGCACCGGGGCCCAGCTCATCAGCCAGGCGAAGCGTTCGGGATCGGAGGGCGTCGCGCCGGAAACCAGCAGCATGGCCCCGCAGGCCAAGGTGAGGGCGGCCGAAACCGTCGGCGCGACCTGCAGCACGGCCGGTCTGAACTCTCCCAAACGGAGCATTTGCTTCCCGCAGCCGTCCCAACCAGCGCGGCAATATAGCGGTTTTCACCTCCGCAACAGGGCGCCGCGCATTTGCCCGAGCAGCGAGCTGCGCGATTTCGCCAGCGGCGATCAGGTCAGAAGAGTGGCGTCTGGCGGGGTGAACTCCGCGCGCATTTCACCGCCCAGCCACGGATCGCCGAGATCGGGCGCTCGCCCCACCTGCCTGACGGCGGTCGCAGCTGCGGCCGCCGTTTCTTTTTGCGCCCGAAGGGATGTCGCATGACTGGGGACAGTCGTTGCAGGCGTTCGCAATTCGAGTCGACTCGAACAATTGATCAAGTCCCCGATATCGTGCATGTGATGCTTTCAGGAACAAGTTAGCTCAAGACAAAGTGCTCTATGTCGTCTTCTCGACATTTGTTGATCCCGCGTCCTGGACTGTCCGGAACTGGATTTGAAGTGCAACGTTTCGGCTCGCAATGACCCCGCCATTACAGCACTCAGCCAACCGGCTGCTGGCGTCGCTCGCTCCCGAAGACCTGGACATGCTGTCGCGGGGCCTCGCGCCGGTGGCGCTGGACAAGGGCGCCTTGCTTTACGAGCCGGGCGACGATGTCGACCTGATCTACTTCCCGCACAACGCCGTGATTTCCCTGATGACGCTCATGCAGAGCGGCGAAGCCATCGAGTCCGCCACCGTCGGCCGCGAGGGCGCGGTCGGACTTTCCGCCAGCGTCTATCCGCGTCAGTCGCTCAGCCGGGCGATCGTCCAGGTGGCGGGTTCGGCCTCGCGCATCCCGGCCGCCCAGCTGCACCAGGCCTGCAAGCAGAGCGAGCGGTTGCGCTTCCTGGTCGATCGGCACGCCGAAGCCCTGTTCGCCCACGCCATCCAGTCCGTCGCCTGCAACGCCCTGCATTCGGTGGAGGCGCGCTTCTGCCGCTGGCTGCTGTGCTGCCACGACCGGATCGACAGCGACCGCGTCAGCCTCACCCAGGAGTTCCTGGCCGACATGCTGGGCGTCCAGCGCACCACCGTGACGGTGGTCGCGCGCACCCTGCAGGCCGCCGGACTGATCCGCTACAGCCGCGGAGTGGTCGACATCCTGGACCGCGCAGGGCTCGAGGCCATCACCTGCGAGTGCTACGGCGCGGTTCGGCGCAACTACGAGCGTCTGCTGTCGCAGCCGTTCGGGCGAAACAGCTAAGCTTCTTCTCAAGTCGCATTTCGACGGCCCCATCGACGGGTTGGGCGATGCGATTCGTTGACGATGGGGGGGCCACGGCGCCAGAGTCGAAAAACAGCCTTCCCCGCCCAAGGACTTCCGACATGGCGAACTACGGTCTCATTTCGTGCGACGACCACCTGGACATGAACCAGCTCCCGGCTGACCTCTGGACCAGCCGCATGCCGGACCAGTTCAAGGACCGCGCGCCCCACCTCGAGGAGATCGACGGTCAGATGACCTGGATCTGCGAGGGCGCGAACTGGGGTCGCTGGTCCGGCCAGAGCCGGCCCGCCGGGCCCAAGCCGATCTTCACCGCCCTCGACCGCGGCGGCATCATCGACCAGACCGAGCGGCGTCCGGCGGTGTCCGAGCTGCGGTTGGCCGACATGGACCGCGACGGCGTGCACACCCACGTGGTGTTCGGCCCGGTGACCTCCTTCAACACCAAGGACGCCGAGCTCCGGGACGCCTGCTACAGCACCTACAACGACTGGCTGGCCGACTTCTGCTCGGTGGCCCCCGACCGGCTGCTGGGCGTGCCGCTGCTGCCGCCGGAACCCGAATCCGCCATCGCAGAGCTGAAACGCATCGCCGCCATGGGCGCCTTCAAGCAGGTGAACCTGCAGATCGCCGTGGTCGAGCCGCGGCTGCACGACGCGCGTTGGGAGCCGATGTGGCAGTTGCTCGAGGACACCGGCCTGATCCTGGCCTGGCACGTGACGGTGTTCTTCCCGCCCGAGGGCGACCCCTCGCGCGGCAAGCTGGCCGGCAACTACACCCACATGAAGTCCTTCATCACCCAGTTCCTGGACGCCTTCGTCGACCTGTTCGCCTGGGGCATCCTGGAGCGGCACCCGAACATGAAGGTGGTGATCGCCGAGTCCGGCGCGGGCTGGCTGCCCTGGGTGGTCGAGGAACTCGACTACCGGCACTGGCGCCTCTGGGAAGCCGAGGAGTTCTGGAAGGACAAGGGCGGCATTCCGCTGAAGACCAAGCCGTCGGACCTGTTCAGGCGGCAGATCTATTCGACCTTCCAGCAGAGCCCGGTGACCATGCGGCTGCTCGAGTTCTACGGCGACAACCTGCTGTGGGCCTCCGACTATCCGCACCCGGACTCGATCTGGCCGAACTCCAAGCCCACCATCGAGCGGACCATGGGCCACCTGCCGCCCGAGACCATCAAGAAGCTGACCCACGACAACGCCGCCAAGCTCTACGGCCTGTTCGAATACGCGCCGGCCGGCAGGATTGCGGCGGAGTAGCCGAACCCTTCCTGTCTCCTGACCACGGCCGCACCTGCGGCGGATGACGGCGAGCCGGGCGGCCAGTCGTGCGTCCCGGCGCGTATCAGCATGGCCATAAATCTCAGTTTATGAGATACACATCTTCCGAAAGATATGGGAGATTGGCATGGGCGTTCAAAGACCGGGTTCGGGGCCTCTGGTGATCGGCGACCCCGCCGAACCGCACGTCGCGGAGACGATCAGGATCGCCATGGAGGGCCAGTGGGCGGCCTGGAACGCGGGTCATCGGGTGCGGCCGGGCGACTTCACCCCCGACTGCGACTACGTCACCTTCGACGGGACCGAGCTGCACGGCATCGAGGCGAATCGGACGCTGCACGACGACTTCGCCAAGGGCGTCCTCAGAGGATCGGTGCTGACCGGCCAGGTGCGGCGGATCCGCTTCATCGCACCGGACGTGGCGGTGGTGCACAGCACCGGCAATCTGCGGCTGCGCTTCCATCGCCGCCCCAAGCCAAGCCGCGACTCGGTGCAGACTACGGTGATGCGCAAGACCAGCGACGGATGGAAGATCGAGGCCTTCCAGAACACCCGCATCCGCCGCCGGGGCCCGCTGGCCCGGCTGGTCGTGTGGCTGGCCAACAGGCTCTAGCCGCGCCCATGGCGGCCGACGCGGAGGATCTTGGCTTGCTGGGTCGGCGGCTCAGCACCGCCATCGTGCTCTACCATACCGCGCTCGCCGAGGCGCTCGGGCTGAACCTCACCGATTTCAAGTGCCTGGACCTTCTGATCCGGCGCGGCGACTTCGCCACGCCCGGACAACTCTCCGTCGACGCGGGCCTGTCGAGCGCGACCACCACCCTCGTGCTCGACCGGCTGGAGACCAAGGGCCTCGTCCGCCGCGAGGCCGATCCGGGCGACCGGCGGCGGACGATCCTTCGCGTGATTCTGAGCCAGGCGCTGATCGACGGCTTCCAGCACGCCACGCGCGGCATGCGCGAGCGGATGGCCGAACTCGCCACCGCCTTCACCGAGTCCGAGCTGGGCGTGATCGGCCGCTACCTCGACGGCGCCGCCGGGGCGATCGAGGCGTCGCTGGGCGAAATGCGTTCGGGAATGCCCGCGGATGGGGGCAAGGCCGAGCCTGTCGGCAAACGCGGCCCATCCGGCCCGTCCCCGGTTGGCGGCCGCCGCCAAACCCGCTAGGGCTCCGCTCGCCTCGGCATCGTCGGCCGGGGCCAAGGAGTTCCCCATGGCGGATGCCGATCCCCACGCCCTTCGTGGCCGTCCCCTGGCCAACCAGATCATCGCCGAGGTCCGCGAGCAGGTCGAGGAGCTGGCGGCGTCCGGTTGGAACGCCAAGCTGATCTCGATCACCGTCGGCGACACCTCCGCGGTGGAGCTTTATGTCCGCAACCAGCGCCGCCGCGCGGCCGAGGCCGGCATCGCCTTCGAGGAGCGGAACTTCCCCGAGAGCATCACCCAGGAGGAGCTGGACTCCTCGGTCCGCGCCCTGAACGCCGACCCGCGGGTGACCGGCATCATCATCCAGCGCCCAGCCCCCAAGCACATATCGCTTCGGGCCCTGCAGGGCGCGGTCAATCCGGCGAAGGACGTCGAGGGCATGCACCCCGCCTCCATCGGCAATATCGTCTACAATCAGGTCGACTTGGCGC
>DATCFQ010000205.1:0-2219 GCA_036509495.1 Caulobacteraceae bacterium | reverse complement strand
CCGCCCGCGTCCGGGCCGAACAGCGACAAGGCGGCGCGCCAGCGGCGCAGCGCCACGCGGATCTGGTGCAGCGCCTCTGGCGAGCGGGAGCGCATGAGCCGGGGTTCATAGGCCTGGATCTGCTGGACGCAGGCGCGAGCGATCAGCTGCAGCGCCTGGCGCGCTGACATCGGCTTGCCCGGCCCGGGTCGGCTGGCGACCTGGGCCCGCGGCGCATCGAGGCTTCCGTCCAAAGGGCGGCTCCCGGGCGGCGGCCGACCTTAGTCAGGCCGCTCGTCGGCAGGCAAGCCGGATTCGGGCAGTTCAGGCGGCGCGGATGCCGCTGACCGAGGTGTCGGCGGCCTGGCCGATCAGGCTGTCGTAGCCCAGGATCATGTCCACGTCCGCGCCGTTGGAGGCCAGCGGAAAGCGGATCCACAGGATCGACAGGTGCGGCGCGCCCCGCCAGGCGAGGTTGTGCACGCCCACTGAGGGGCGGCGATCCTCGACCACATGGTCCAGTTCGGTGCGCCAATAGTCGGCGGCGGCGCCATTGTAGATGTCGTCCAGCGAGCGGCCGGTGATCTCGCGGCCATAGATGCCGTAGAGGCCGGTTCCGGCCAGCCGCAGGCGATAGGCGCGCGGCTCCCGCTTCACGTCGATCAGGCTGACGGTCGGCAGATGCCGCTTGAAGAAGACCGGATTGATGGTCGCACGGCAGGGCAGCCTCCCGCTGCGACGGCAGGACGCCCAGTAGGCGAACAGCTCTTCATGGGCCCGGGCCCCAGAACTCTGGGAGCCGATCTGCGTGAGCAACTTCGGAGTCTCGCTCAAGATGTTGGAATCGCTTCGATTCACTATCGCTTAACCAACGAATCGCTGGCAAGCGGAAAAGCGGCCTTTTTGCGAGTCCGTCTCCGAGTCGATCTGTCGCGATTAGGGCGGCTTGCGCCCGCCGTGGCTAGCGCCGGCGCGCGGCCTGGCGTCCGCCCTGGCCGAGGCCCATTTGCTTGGCCAGTTCCGAGCGCGCCTTGGCGTAGCTCGGCGCGACCATCGGATAATCCTTGGGCAGGCCCCACTTGGCCCGGTAGTCCTCGGGGCTCATGTTGTACTTGGTGCGCAGGTGGCGCTTCAGCGACTTGAACTTGCGGCCGTCTTCCAGGCAGATCAGGTATTCGGGAGTGATCGACTTCTTGACCGGCACCGCCGGCTCGCGCGGAGCGGCCTCGACGACGTCGGCGCCAGCGGCCACGCCGGTCAAGGCGCGGTGGACGCTCTGGATCAGAGACGGAAGATCGGCCGCCGTCACCGAATTGGCGCCCACATAGGCCGCCACGATATCGGCCGTCATCTCGATGATTTCCGACTTGTCGTCCATTTTGCTCTATCCCACAGGCAGCGTCCTCTGAACGGACGCCGATTCTAAGTTCTGGCGCAGGCTATTACAGAGCTTCCTGGAACAGCACAACGCCGTTCACAAGAAAAATACGGCCTGCATTGAAGATGCACAGCAATGAAAAACATTGTTTGGCCGCATAGGCGCAGTCGCGCCGGGCCGAGACATCAGCGCGCCAGGTCGCGCTGTAGAACCAGCATGGCGGCTTGTTGCGGCGCCGAATAGTCGTCGACCGCCTGTTCGTCGCCATCGCGGATGGCCTGGAGCAGCGCCGGGGTGATGGCCGAGGACAGCGCCCAGTTCCAGTAGCGAAGCACCGTCTGGGCCCGGTCGACGGCGATCATGTCGTAGATCATCAATGTCCGCTCCAGCGCGGGCGCCGCGGCGCCGTCGGCGTCGGTCTCGGGCCGGCGCAGGCCCCGCCAGAGGGCGCGCACCGCGGCGCGGCTGAGGCCGGTCGCCTTGCACAGGATGGCCAGGGGCTCGCCGCCCGGATCGGTGAAGATCTTGGCCCCGGTCATCGGCTTCAGGCCGGAAAGATAGGAGATCTCCTCGGCGGTCTCGCGGGTCAGGCCCGGCTTGGCCGCGGCCACCGCCTCCTCGAGGCTGGCGAAGCGGCTGCGGGCCACGGCCTGGCGGTTGCGCTGGCGTCGCTCGATGAACTGCAAGGCCTTGCGGCTGACCGGATCGTTCCAGTCCTCCTGGGCGGCCAGGGAGAAGACGTCCGCCGCTGCTTCCTGCAACACCTCGCGAGACACGGCGAAGCGCTGGAGCACCTGCTTGCGCGCGTCGGCGTCGGACCACCAGAACATGGTGTAGGCGTGGTGGGGGCGAAGCTCCGGCC
>DATCFQ010000204.1:0-2162 GCA_036509495.1 Caulobacteraceae bacterium | reverse complement strand
ATGACGATGGGGCCGGGTTTTCCATAGTATCCGGTCCATCCGCCCAGGCGCGCACAGACCCATGCGCCGTAGGCGAGGGAGCCGGGTGGGTGGGGGTTTTTTTGCCTTTGGGTCTTACCTTCGAGCTTGGCGGTGAAGGCTTCGAGGAGCGGCTGATCCTCGGGTTCGAAGGCGTCGGTGAGCGGGCGCAAGGGGCCCGGTCCCTGATCGCCGTCGCGGGCGTGGACGAGCTGCTGAATGGTGACGGCGGCGATGAGGGCGGCCATGGTCAGCCGGATGAGCGGCGCCTCCTCCTCGATGAGCAGTCCCTCGATGTCGAACCCCTTGGTCTTCAAGGTCCGGAACAGCTGCTCGATGCACCAGCGGCGACGGTAGAGGCCGGCGAGGGCGAACGCCTCGGCGGCGTTGGCGACGGGGTGGGTGGTGATCAGGCGCCAATGGACGGCCGCTTCGCCGGCGGGCGGATCTTCCTCGCGCACATCGACCAGGGTCAGATCCACGCTCTTGGGCAGATCCTCGGCAAGACCGTTCCTTGGCCGGGCGAGATGGGCGGTCATGAAGCGGGCGGCCACCTTGGCCGTGCGCGCCTTGCGTCCCGGCTTGGCCGGCAGGTCGAGTTCCGCCCGCCCGGCCACGGCGAGGGCGTCGATGGCGGCGAACAGCCGGCCGCCATCCTCCAGCGCTCGGTCATGAGCCGCCCGCACGATGAGGTCCGCTTCGGCCGGCCGGCGGGCGAAGAACGCGAAGATGTCGCTCTCCCGGTCGGCGATCACCGTCAACCGCGCCGCGCCTTGGCACGCCTCGACCGAGGCCACGGCCCCGTCCAGCCAACGCCGGCTCTGCTTGTCCTTGGCCGGCCTTTGCCGCCGGTCGGCCTTGCGCCCACCGGTCCGGCGCAGGAAGGCCGCTCCGGTCAGGCCAAGGATCGCCCCACTCTCGGCGTCCACCGCCAGCACCGGATGAAGATAAAGACCGCCGCCGCCTTCGGAGCGGACCACCGTGGTGTCCTGGATCGCCAGCACATGGCGCCCCGCGCAGCGCGGCCCCGTCAGACGCGCCGCCTCGGCGACCATCGCCTCGGGGCTTACCGCTCCGTTGCGCAAAAACCGCGTCAGCCGGATCTCCCCGGCCCGGCTCCCGCCCAGCCGGCGTACACGCAGACCCCGACCGCCCGTCTCCACAAGACGGGCATGCAAAAAGGCCCCCCTTTTTCCAGGCGACGGTCGCCAAACCGCCCCAGCCCATACTCCGCCATCACCGCTCTCCTGTCCGATCACCATAGAGAATCAGACCTCAGAGCCCGACGCAAACCGAAGATGTGTGAATGCCGTAGCGCAAGAGGGCAGGGGAGGATTGGCGCGCCGTGATCCTCCCCCATTCTTCATGGGGGAGCAACCATGTTCAGGTTGGGGCATGTTTGACCCAGGGTTGTCGTCTGGCGAGGACGAGGTTGGCGGCCTCGATGAGCTTTCGCATGACGGCGACGAGGACGACCTTGGGCGGTTTTCCGCGGGCGAGCAGGCGCCCCGCGAAGGCCTTGAAGTCGTTGTCGCAGCGTTTGGCGCCGAGGGCGGCGAGGTAGAGCATCCGCCTTGGCCGGCTTCGGCCGCCGGCGATGAAGCGCATGCCCTTGAACTGTCCGCTGTCGCGATCGAAGGGGGCGACGCCCAGGAGGGAGGCGGCCTGGCCGCGATCCATGGCGCCCAGTTCGGGCATCCGAACCACCAGGCTGGCGGCCACGATGGGTCCGATCCCTGGCAGGCTGATGAGCAGCTTCATCCGCTCGGCCAGGTCGGCTCTGGCCTTGATGCGGCGCAGAACCTCGCCGGCCAGCTTGGCCTTCAGACGCTCGAGGGAACCGATCTGGGCCTTGAGGGTCTTGGCGAGGTCCTCGAGGGTCACATGCTCCATGAACCCCCTCAACTGGGCGAGCTGGTCGGTGATCTGCTCGTAAGCGGTCAACCGTTCGGCCAGGTCCCACAGGCCAGGGTCCTGGGCCGCTTTCACCGCCTCCGTCTGGGCCGTGGCCGCCGCGATCAGGCGGGCGTCGAGTTTGTCGTTCTTGGCCCGCCGGCGCTCGAGGCGCGCGAACAGACGCACCTCGATCGGCTGGTGCACGACCACCTCGAAGCCCGCCGCTTCCAGAGCCGCGCGCACCGCCC
>DATCFQ010000203.1:0-4261 GCA_036509495.1 Caulobacteraceae bacterium | reverse complement strand
CCCTGGAGCTCAGCACCGCCGGCGCCTGAGCAGGTTTTCAGCCGCCAGCCCTGCCATTCGGGGCCGAAAATGCTTAGGTGACCAGAGATGTCCGACAGCCAGCGCTTTCCGGTCGCCGCCCACGTCCTCGCCTATCTGGCGCACAAGCATGCCGTGGCCGCCGAGTCCGCCGTGTCCTCGGGCGAGCTGGCGGCTTCGGTGGCCACCAATCCGGTGGTGGTCCGGCGGGTCACCGCCATGCTGGCCCGCGCCGGCCTGATCGGCACCCGCCGCGGCGCCAGCGGCGGCGCCTGGCTGACCCGCCCGGCCGAGGAGATCGGCCTCGACGCAGTGCTGAAGGCGGTCAACGGCTGCGCTCACCTCGGCGCCGCGCCGGTGGGCTCCAAGGACTGCCCGGTCGGAGAGCGGCTGCCGGGGGCGGTGCAGGCCGCCATCGCCGCCGCCGACGAGGCCGCCGCCCGCCAGCTCGGCCGGGTCACCGTCGCCGACCTGCTCGCCGCCGACTGAAGCCACGCGCTTGCCGCCGGCGTTCCGGCCGGTCAGAAGGGGGGCTCTATAGGCCACCCGGGAGGACCCCTATGGCGGACGAAGGCTACGACGTGCCCAAGGGCGACCTGATGCGCGGCAAGAAGGGCGTCGTCATGGGCGTCGCCAACAAGGACTCCATCGCCTGGGGCATCGCCTGCCAGCTGGCCGCCCAGGGCGCGGAGATGGCCTTCACCTACCAGGGCGAGGCGCTCGAGCGCCGGGTCCGGCCGCTGGCGGAAAGCATCGGGGTCAAGACGCTGGTCGAGGCCGATGTCGCCAACGACGCAGCCATGGACAAGGCCTTCGCCGAGGTCGAAGCGGCCTTCGGCAAGATCGACTTCCTGGTCCACGCCATCGCCTACGCCGACAAGAGCCAGATCTCGGGCTCGTTCGTGGAGAACACCACGCGCGAGGGCTTCATGATGGCGATGAACATCTCCGCCTACAGCTTCGTGGACGTCTCGCGCCGCGCGGCCAGGATCATGAACCAGGGCGGCTCGATCATCTGCCTGACCTATCTGGGCTCCGAACGCACCATCCCCAACTACAACATGATGGGCGTGGCCAAGGCGGCGCTGGAAGCGGCCACCCGCTACATCGCCCGCGACCTGGGGCCGAAGAAGATCCGGGTCAACGCCCTCTCGGCCGGCCCGCGCCGGACCTTGTCGCTGGCCGGAATCCAGGACGGGCGAAAGATGATCGCGCGCGGCCGCAGCTGGTCGCCGCTGCGCGAAGACACCTCGATGGAAGGGATCGCCGGCTGCGCCCTGTGGCTGCTGTCCCAGCTCGGCCGCTCGACCACCGGCGAGGTGATCCACGTCGACGCCGGCTTCCACATCGTCGGCCTGCCCGAGGGGCTGGACGACGAGGCTTAGGCGAGGCGCTTCAAGGCCACGAACAAAGCCCCGTCGCCGCCGTGGCGGCGGTCGGCGGCCGAGACGCCCGCCACGATCCCGCGCAGCCGCGGCTCGGCCAGCCATTCCGGCGCACGGCGGCGCAGCACGCCGTCTCCCATGCGGCCCTGGCCGGTGATCACCAGCACGGCGCGGTGGCCCTGCAGCTGGGCCTGCACGATGAAGCCTTCCAGCGCCGCGCGGGCCCGGTCCTGATCCAGGCCGTGCAGGTCGAGGCGCGCACCGATCGGTTCGCGGCCGATGACGATGCGCCGGGCGCGATTGGGCTCGATATCGTGCAGCGTCCCTGGGATCCGCCGCTGCGGCGTGGTCGGCCGGTGGGGCACGGCGGCCGCTGGCCTCTGCGGATACGGGACCGGCAGGGCCGCCGGCGGCGGTTCGGGCGGCAGGATGCGGCCGGCGAACGGCCGCACGGTCGACGCCACCGTGCGCCATAGCCTGAGCTCATCGGGCCTGAGGGGCCGCCTCATCTCGGCTCCAGCCGATAGAGGGTCAGCCGGTGGCGGACGCGCCCCGCCTCTTCGCCGGCGTCCTCGCCTTCGCCGACATAAAGATCCGCCCGCGCCGGGCCCTTGATGGCGGAGCCGACGTCGAGGGCCGCGACCAGCCGGCGATAGGCCGGCCTGCCCCCGGTCAGCCGCGGATCGGCGGCGTCGATCCAGAGCAGGGCGCCGGCTGGATGGAAAGCCGGATCGGCCGCCACCGCCCGTCCCGGCGGCAGCACCACGCCGGCCGCGCCCTCGGGGGCGGCGCCGTCGTCGGGGCCCGCCCGGAAGAAGATGTAGCGAGGATCCTGGTCCATCACCGCCTCGGCCTGCAGGCCGGCGTGGGCGGCCAGCCAGCCTCGGATGGCGCCGGCCAAGGTGTCGCGATCGCCGAGCAGGCCCTGCTCGCGCATGACCCGGCCGATGGGGACGAAGGACTTGCCGTTGGATCCGGCATAGACCGCCTTGAGCCGCGACCCGCCCGGCAGCTGCAGCACGCCCGAGCCCTGCACCTGCAGGAAGAACAGGTCCTCCGGCCGCATCCAGGCCAGGGCGTCGTCGGCCGGGGCCGCGGCGATGGCCGCGCGATCGGCGCCGGCCAGGGCCGGATCGGCCGGCGGCGGGCGAAGCGGCGCGGTGAAGGGCGGCTCCGGCGTCCGGCGGGCGTCATAGATGGGCGTATAGTAGGCGGTGAGCAGGCCGGCGGCCGGCTCCGGGTAGAGATCGAAGCGCCGCTCGATGAACCGCCGCGCTTCGGCGTCATCGGCCGGCGGATCGGCGGCAAGCGCACGGCAGGCCTCGGCGAGGCGCCTCGCGCGCACCTTGCAGGCGGCGCGCACCGCGGTCAGGGCCGCCAGGTGATCCTCCTCGGCCCAGCCGGGCAGGGTCGACCACGAGACCGCGGGTTCGGGGATCCGGGCCGGCGGCGGCGACGGAAGCGCGCGTGTCCGTTGCGGCGGCGGGGCGACCGGCGTCGTCGCGCAAGCCGCCAGGACCAGCAGAAGGCCGGCGGCGATGACCCCCAGCGCCCGCCGCATCACGCCTCGGCGGCGTCCACCCGGACCAGGGTCCAGTTGGGATCACGGCTGGAGAGGTCGCGTTCGAAGGTCCAGATCTCGGCCGTCCGGCGCGTCGCGCTGGTTTCGGCCCCGTCGGCGGCCTTGGCGTGGGTGTTGAATTCACCCAGGAAGCGGACCTTGATTCGCGCCGTGTCGCCCTCGACCTCGCTGGTTTCCAGGTCGATCCGAGGCGTGTGCACGAACTCGACGCTTTCGGAGCGGCCCTCCGCCTCCCGGGCGGCCATGGCGGTCTCGAAGCGGCTCATCACCTGCGGCGCCAGCAGCCCCTTCAAGGTGGCGCGGTCCCCGGCCGCGAAGGCGCGGACGATCACCTGGTAGGCGTTGCGGCCGCCATCGAGAAATTTTTCGGGGTCGAAGGCGGGATCGCGGGCCTTCACTGCGGCCAGGCCGGCGAGCTCCACGTCCGTGGCGGGCCGGTCGGGGCCCGGCAAGGCGCGGTCGGGCGGCGCCCCGGCCAGCACCGGCTGGGGATCGTCGGTCGGCTGGCGGCCGATGCGCCGCCCCAGCACCGTGTAGAGGTTATAGAGCACCACCACGGCCAAAAGAGCGAAGATCACGAGTACGAGCAGTTGCACCGGGTCCCATCCAGCGGGTTGGTCAGACACGCTATATAGAGAGCGCGCCCGTCCGCGTCAGCGGCGTTGCGCGCGCGCGTCGCCGTATGCTAGCTGCGCGGCGTCTCCAAGAGGCCCGGGCGCGCACCGGGCGTAGCCAGCCCGGGCCAGTGAAAATGAGCGATATCGATCTAGGCGCCCTGGCCCAAGGCGGGCCGGACGACCCGAACCAGGGCCCCGGCATCCGCGTGCTGGCCCAGTTCACCCGCGACCTCTCCTTCGAAAACCCGCACGCGCCCGATTCCCTGAACCTGGGCGCCCAGGCGCCGCAGATGGACGTCGGCGTCGAGATGAACGCCCGCGCCAGGCCGGACGGGCTGTTCGAGGTCGATCTGAAACTCACCGCCGCCGCTCAGCGCGAGGGAACCGCGGTTTTCCATTGCGAGCTGCTCTATGGCGGCCTGTTCCAGATCACCGGCGTGCCGGAGGCGGAAATGGAGCTGGTGCTGATGACGGAGTGCCCGCGGTTCCTGTTCCCCTTCGCCCGGCACATCGTCTCGGAGATGTCGGCGCAGGGCGGCTTCCCGCCCTTCATGCTCGACCCGATCGATTTCATGAGCATCTACATGACCCAGAAGGCCCAGGGTCAGGTCATCGGTTCGGCGATGACCCAACAATAGGGCTCAAGAGCATGCTCTAGG
>DATCFQ010000202.1:0-6661 GCA_036509495.1 Caulobacteraceae bacterium | reverse complement strand
GAACTATTACGACGTCGGCGTGCAGCAGAAGCTGGGCGCCCTGACCCTCGGCATCGACGGCTTCTATCGCCAGGATCGCGACCTGATCGACGAGGGCCAGTTCGGCGCCCCGATCATCCTGACCCCGTTCAACTACCAGACCGGCTATACCCGCGGCGTCGAACTCAGCGCCAACTATTCGCACGGTCCGTTCAGCCTCTACGCCAACGGCGCGATCGAGAAGGGCCAGGGACGCGACATCGACTCCAGCCAGTTCAACTTCGATCCCGGCGACCTGGCCTATATCGCCACCCACTACATCTATCTGGACCACGACCAGACCTACACGGCCTCGGCTGGCGCCTCCTACAGGTTCGGGGCCTCGCGACTCAGCGGCGACCTTCTGTTCGGCTCGGGCCTCAGGGCCGATGAACTCGATCCGGCCACCGGCCAGACCATCCCCAACGGCGAACATCTGCCGAGCTACCTGCAGGTGAATGTCTCACTGGTCCACGACTTCGCCTCGACCCCGGCCGGCCCCATCAGCGTGCGGGCGGACCTGATCAACGCCTTCGACAAGAGCTACGAGATCCGCGACGGCACAGGCGTGGGCGTGGGCGCGCCGCAATGGGGCCCGCGTCGCGGAGTCTTCGTCGGACTGACCAGGTCATTCTGACCACCGGCGCCAAGTTGGCTAATGCAAAGCTTGAACTCCGCCCTGGTGCGCGCGACTGTCCGGCCATAGGACCGGTGGGCGCCGCATCTTCCGTCAAGTTCGGCCGTTAGCCTGCAGGCCCCTGGGGAATGCAAGGAACACCCGCATGAAGAAGATCGTCCAAGCCGCGCTTCTCGCCGCCACCGTCGCCGCCCTGGCGCCCGGCCTGGCCCAAGCGGCGCCGTGGCATCGTCACCACCACCATCGCCAAGTCTGCATGATGCATCACCATCACCGCGTCTGCACCTGGCGCTAAGCCTGAGCTGAGATTGCATGGGGCGGGCGTCGGCGAGAGCCGGCGCCCGCCCTTTGCATGCCTGCTGGCGGGAACGCCTCTGGGCTCACGAAGGCGGCTGGATGGGCCGCTCTCGGCGCAAGGGGCCTTGTGTCCGTTTTCGACCCAGGTTGGAGGTTCGCCCCCTTCGGCGAGGCGCCCGCCCCCAAGGTGCTGGGGGCGGGGCAATGCTCAAGAAGGATAAGATGCGACGCCCGCGGCAAGAGCGTTCCGATAGGCTTCGCTGACGAAGGTCATCATCGCTAGCGAATTCGGTGCGGCCTGCGCCTGGACGGCGGGGCTTTCCAGAGCTTCCTGCCACATGGCCCTGACCTTCTGATTCAGCACCGGGTCGCTTCCCGTCGCCAAGTTCACTTCGAGCATCCACCTGTGCGCCAGGTCCATGGCCTCTGGACTTCCAGTGTCGCCCTTCTCCATCAACGCCGCCGCCTCGGCATGAAGCGCCTCCCACGTCGAACTTGAGGCCATTGGCCGATAATTGTTCGCCTCAAGCCGTTGTCTTTCTTCCGGTGAGGTGTGCTTTTCAAACGCATCCTGGACGATGCGAGCGACTTCATGTTCGCCAACTTGATCCTGCATAACCGTTTTCCTCGTTAGGTTTAGGAGATCGTCCGAGGAGAGCGTCTCGCCGCCCGCCAATTTCTGTCTCGCTGCGAGCACCAAGGTCAGAGCGTGCCTGGTATCGGCCACCTGGCGATGCAAGACGACCTCTTGCACCGCCAGGACCGCGTCGAGATCGCTGAGCTGGCCAGACATGAGTTTGGCGATGCGCTGCAGCGACAGGCCCAGGCGCTTCAGGGCAAGGACCTGATGAAGCCGAACCATTTGGGTCGGCCCATAGGTGCGCCATCCGTTGGCGGCTCGCAGCGGCTCAACCAGGCCTTTCTGTTCGTAGTAGCGAAGGGCCTTGGTTGTGACGCTCAGCCGCTTCGCCGTCTCACAAGGGCTGTAGAAGCGAACGGGATGGCTCATGACGATCTGCTTTTCCATCGGACCCGTTCCGGTCTGAAGTTTGTCCCAAGGGCAAGGTCAAGCGTCGAGACGAGACCGGCCGAGAGATTCGCTAGCGGCGCGCGTGGAGGCGTCGATCGCGATGGCTTCGTTCTCTTCTCTGGCCTCCGTCGGATGAAAGAAGCGGCGATGCTGTCAGATGATCAGCACCGGCCCCATGGCTTCTTCCCCGCATTGAACCTCGCGGCGAGCCCCGAGGACTCAGCTGTGGTAAGCTCAGGTGCGGCCTTGGAGGCGGCGATGCCCAGGATGGTGTCCGCGCTAACGGCGGCGATGCTTGCGCTGATGGCGGCCGGCGGCGCCCGGGCCGCCACGGTGGTGGTCGGCGGGCTGGCGGGCGAATGCTCGACCCTGGCCCGGTCCGGACGGATCGACGCGGATTCCCGAGACATCTGCACCCGCGCGCTCTCCTTCGAGGGCCTGTCGGGCCACGACCTCGCCGGCGCCTATGTCAACCGCGGCGCCATGGAGCTGGGAGCCCGGATGCCCGAAGCGGCCCACGCCGACTTCGTCCAGGCGATCCGGATCATGCCGCGCATGGGCGAGGCCCACATTGGCGAAGGCGCCTATCTGGTCGGCATGGCCCGGTGGGCCGAGGCCGAGAGCGAGATCGGCCGCGGCCTCGGGCTCGGTTCGGAAGAGCCGGAGAAGGGCTACTATTTCCGCGCCCTCGCCCGCTGGGGCCAGGACAACTTCAAGGGCGCCTACGACGATTTCCACAAGGCCGTCGCCCTGAAGCCCGGCTGGGCCCTGCCCCTCCGGCAGTTGAAGAACTTCCACGTCGAGCCGGTGCGCTAGCGGCGTGGGCTGGTTCGAGCACAAGCCGGAAAAGCCGCTTCGCCAGCAGTTGGAGGAGGCCCGGGAGGCGCTTCTCGAGCAGATTGCGGTTCTGGAGGCCGGTCCGGCCCGGATGGAGCCGGGCGAGGGGCATTTCATGCAGGCCCAGGCCGCCGGATTGAGGGCGATGCTCAGGGACATCGAAGGCGAACTGGCGAAAGCCGAACCTGACCCCTCCTGATCGACCGCGAAGCGCCGGGAGAGCCGATCGCCGCCCGCCGCAGTGGGGCCAGCTCGATTTCAGAGCGGTTCTGTCACGCCGTAATCGATGGTCGGCTTCGGATCGCCGCGCCAAGTGAGCCGAAGGACATCGCCGGGCGCTACGGATTGGACGGCGTGCGGCCACAAGGCGGCGAAGCAAGTCCCCCCTTCGTGGCGCGTGGATGGGTAGATGACGCCGTTGAGGCCGCGCGCGCGCACGGCATCGGCCAGCGCGTTCCCGATGGGGTAGCCTATGGCCCTGTCTGGATGCAGGCTCGGGTGATCAGGGTGCGCCCGAAGATCGAGGTATTCGCCCGCGAGGCTGGCGTACATTTCGGCGTAGTCCACGACCGCGTGAAAGTCGCCGTCCTGAGCCAAGAATCCGGTCATATGGAAAATGACCTCGCGCAAGCTGGTTTCGGTTTCAAGCGAGGCGTACCACGCGCCCCGGCTTGGGCCATTGAAACGGTTCAGCTCTCTGGGCTTCGCATAGGCGAATGCAGCGTTGATGAACTTGGCGTGGGGCACGCCGTAGACGAACTCGGCCGCTGGCGCGCCCTCGAATCCCCGATCCTGGGCGACGAGGCGAGTGCTCGTCGCCCTCTCCAACTCGACCAACGCCGCGAACTCGTCTTCGCTGTCCACCAGTCCGGCAAGGACGGATTTCCGAAGCCGGGCCGTCGTGACGAGGCGCACGGTCCGGGCGAACGCACCGCGCGTGATCGTCAAGCCGTCCAACATCGAAGCGCCTAGATGCCCCCGCGCACCGCGTCGATATAGCGGCGAACCTCAAGCATCACCGGAATGCCGCCGGAAACCATCGCCTGCGTCGGGGTCGCGCCGCCGAAGATGGGGCCTCGGTTCTTCAGCGAAGGCCAGCGGGCCGCCTTGTCGTCGGCGAACAGCAGCTGCAGCCCTTTGTAAAGGCCGATGACAGCCGAAGCGCGCGTGAGCTGATCCTGAGACAGCGCTTCCGCGCGTCCCCCCCTTTTTATCCGGTCCCAGGTGCTTCCCGAAACCCCGAGCAGGGCGGCGGAATCGGCATTCGTCAGGCCCCATGCCTCGACCACGCGGCGGAACGCCTTGAGCGCTACGCCCGACAGACGCTTGCGATCGTCCTCATTGGCGAAGGTCTGAGGCGCTGGCGCTGGCGTAAGCGGCGCGTCGAGCTGCGCGTATGCGGTGTCCATGTGGTCTCCTGGCGGGGAGCATATCACGTCATATGATATGATGTCATCCATCAATTGACGTTTCATCGACCCGCTTCCACAGAGACCCGCCGACCGCCGCCCCGCCGCCTTGCATTTGCGGCCCCCCCGGGCTATGTGCCCCGCCTCTCGGGAATGCGGTCCTGGGTGGACCCTTTCAAGCTTGCGGGCGACCGGTCCGCAACTCCGCCCAAGAACCGTCGTCGGATACGGAGCTTCCACCGTGGCCGGCGCCGCCTTCCCCACCGGAAGAAGGATCACATGGCGCTATACGAACACGTGCTGATTGCGCGGCAGGACATCTCCGCGCAACAGGCCGAGGCCTTGAACGACACGCTCAAGGCGCTGATCGAGGAGCAGGGCGGCAAGGTCGCCAAGATCGAGTACTGGGGTCTTCGCAACCTCTCCTACCGGATCAAGAAGAACCGCAAGGGCCACTACTCCCTGCTCGCCATCGACGCTCCGGCGCCGGCGGTGAAGGAGATGGAGCGGCAGCTGTCGATCAACGAAGACGTGCTGCGCTACATGACCGTGAAGGTCGAGGAGCTGGATCTGGAGCTGTCTCCGATCCTGGCCCGCCGCGACCGCGAGCGCGAACGTGAGCGCCGCAATCCCTACGAAGACGTCGCGGTTTAGGAAGGGATAGAGCCATGACCGACGAAACCGTCACCGACGGCTCGGCCGCCGCCCCCCAGGTCCGTCGCCCGTTCTTCCGCCGCCGCAAGGTCTGCCCGTTCTCGGGCGCCGGCGCGCCGAAGATCGATTACAAGGACGTGAAGCTGCTGCAGCGCTACGTCTCCGAGCGCGGCAAGATCGTGCCGTCGCGGATCACCGCCGTCTCCGCGCCCAAGCAGCGCGAGCTGGCCAGGGCCATCAAGCGCGCGCGCTTCCTGGCCCTGCTGCCCTACGTCGTGAAGTGAGGGCTGCGCCATGAAGGTCATTCTACTCGAGCGCGTCGAACGTCTCGGCGGCCTGGGAGAGGTCGTCAACGTCAAGGACGGCTTCGCCCGCAACTATCTCCTGCCCCGCTCCAAGGCGCTGCGGGCCAACGAAGCCAATCTCAAGGTCTTCGAATCCCAGCGCCAGGACATCGAGGCCCGCAACGCCACCAACCGCGAAGGGGCTGAAAAGTCGGCCAAGAAGATCGACGGCGGCAACTACGTCATCATCCGCCAGGCGGGTGAAGGCGGCCAGCTGTACGGCTCGGTCTCGGGCCGCGACGTGGCCGACGCTATCCTGGCCGAAGGCGGCGAGGTGGACCGTTCGCAAGTGGTGCTCGACCGGCCGATCAAGACCATCGGCGTCCATCCGGTGAAGGTGCGCCTGCACGCGGAGGTGGTGATCACCGTCAACGTCAACGTCGCCCGTTCCAACGACGAAGCCGAGCGCCAGGCCAGAGGCGAGAACGTGCTGAACTCGCAGTTCGACGAGGACCGCGCCCAGGCCCAGCAAGCGGCCGAGGAGCTGTTCGAAGGCGGCGCCGGCCAGCAGATGCAGGACGCCCGCTCCGACGAAGGCTGAGCGTCTTTGCAGCCATGAAGATCAGAGCCGGTCCCGCCAGGGGCCGGCTCTTTTCGTTTTGGGCGCGCCTTGCGGGCGTCAGCGGTCGTTCGCCAGGGGGAAGTACTGGAAGAACGGCTCGGCCTCCCTGAGCACCCGCGCCACGCTGGGGCGGGACCTCAGCCGGTCGAGATAGGCCACGAGCGCCGGCCGGCCAGCCAGGGGGACCGCGTAGTCGGCATAGTAGAGCGCGGGCAGCGCGGCGCAGTCGGCCAGGGTGAAGGTCTCGCCGATGGCCCAGGGGCCGGCGATCATCGGCTCTATCAGATCGTAGCCCTGGCGAATGACGCCGCGGGCCTGATCGGCGCCATAGGGATCGTGCTGGCCCTCCGGGCGCAGCCGCTCACCGACGACCTGCTGCATCGGCAGGTGGACGTAGCTGTCGATCAGCCGATCCAGCAGGCGGGCCTGCCGGGCCAGGTCCGGATCGGCGGGGATCAGTCCCGCCGCAGTCGGATAATGCTGCGCCAGATAATCGACGATGATCGTCGACTCCGGCACCGTGCGTCCCCGCCCCTCGTCGCGCAGCACCGGGAACTTGGCCAGCGGCCAGACCGCCTGGAACGCCGCGCGCTCGGCCGGATCCGCCGGATTGACCACCTTGGGCTCGAACGGAATGTCCGCCTCATAAAGGGCGATCAGGGCCTTCCAGCAGAACGACGACAGCGGATGGAAATAGAAGGTCAGCGACATGGCGGGGCTCACATCAAACACTTAATCGATTGCTTTACTATAGCGCCTTCAGCGGCCGCGCCAAGCCCCCGGTGGCGCGTGATGGCGAATGGGATGCGTGCACCTTCCCATCGAGGAGTCTAAGAGACGCCAGAATGGATTGGCTCGCCTACGATATCGCCT
>DATCFQ010000201.1:0-2260 GCA_036509495.1 Caulobacteraceae bacterium | reverse complement strand
GAGGCAGCGCCAAGCCCAGGGCCGCGACGGCCGCCAGCGCCAGTTGGGGAGAGAATTGGGGACCCGCGCCTCTGACGCCGCTCATCCTCGCATCCCGCGGTTTTATCGCCCCTGGCCGGAGTTGATACCCTATCTGGGTCTCTCTGACCATGGCCGTGTCGCCGGGTGGGTCAGCCCGCCTCTCCGCGGCCGTGGACCTGGACGGCGCGCCGGATCTCGCCCTACTGCTCGGGGGTGACGGCTCAATGGAACCAGATCGCCTGGACGGCCGGCGCCCTCGCGGCGGCGGTTCCGGCCGGCTGGGTGGCGAGACGGATCGTGCGCCACTACGCCGAGCCGCCGCCGCCTCTGGCGCTCACCCTAGCGGCCACAGCGGCCATTTTCACCTGGGCGGCGGCGGTGACGCCGGCCGTCATGGTGCTGGCCTTGAGCCTGGTCCTGGGATGGATGCTGCTCACCTTGGCGCTGGTCGATGTGCGGGCTTTTCGCCTTCCAGACCCCCTTACCCTCCCCCTGCTGGCGGCGGGCCTGGTCGGCGCCTTCCTTCTGCCGGACCTTCTGCCGGACCCGCCGCTCTGGAATCATTTGGCCGGCGCCGCCATCGGCTATGGCGTTCTGGCCGCCATCGGCTGGGCGTTCTGGCGCGTGCGCGGCGAGGAGGGCCTAGGTCTTGGCGACGCCAAGCTGCTGGGAGCGGGCGGTGCGTGGCTGGGATGGCGGGCGCTGCCTTCGGTGCTGATCATCGCCTGCCTGCTCGCCTTCGCCCTGATCGCGATCCGCGCGGCGTTCCAGGGGCCGGCCTCGGTGCGCCGGAGGATCGCCTTTGGCGCGCCGCTCTGCGCGGCCATCTGGGTCGTGTGGCTCGCTGGCAGGCTGGCGACCTGACCGACTCTCGTCTCACTCCACGTAGCGGATCCAATAGGGTGTTTCCTTGGCCCCTGTCAGCTCGACAATCGCCATGCGGTGGGCCTGAGCGCCGCGGCGGTCATGAGCGACGGCGAGCACCGTCAGGGTGCGTCCGATCAGGTTCACATCCTCGGGAGACTGCTCGGCCGGCGACGGGTCGGCTGGGCCGCTTTCCTGGGCGAGCGCATCGGGGGCGGGATCGTCGTCGGCGGCCATGGCGGCGCGGGCCAGCGGGCCCGCGTTGTTCGGTTCGAAGGCGCCGCTTTCCTCGAAGAACACGGTCACCGAAGGGGCGACGCGCTCGAAAATGGGGATGGTCATGTCCTTGAGCGCCATCAGGTCGCCGACGGTGAGAAAACCGCCCCCTCTGACCGGCGGCAGGGGCGCGGGCTGGCCGGGCGCGGCGGGCGGGTTCGCCTGGAGATCCTCGTCGCCGGACTGGAAGTCGCGCAACTCATCGACCAGGCCGTCCAGGCGATCGCCGGTCGCTCCGGCGGCTTCGAACAGGGCGCGGGCCTGACTGGGGTTGAGGCCGTCGAGGGGGGCCTTGCCGCGCTCGTCCTGCACGGTGACCGTCAGGACGGTCCCGTCGAAATCGGCCTTCTCGATCCGCCCGTCGATGGGCCAACGGCGGCTCGGATCGGCATCCCCCAGATTATGGATGGCCAGCATCAGCCCGGCCTCGGCGACCGCCTCCAGCCTGGCCTGCTCGACGCGCGCCCCGACGGCGACGATCTGGCCGCGATCGGCGGCCATCACCTCGAAGGCGATATAGCCGAACGCCGCAACGGCGACGATAGCCGCCACCAAGGCATAGCCGCGGTCACGCTCCATGGCGCGGGCGCGCCGGCTTGGGCGGCGAGGGAACAGGCGGCGGCGGGGGCGGCTCGGCCATCTGGATGTCCTTACGCAATTCCTTGACGATGGCGTCCGCGTCCACCGGCGCCCGGACCACGTGCGGGGTCAGGAACACCACGAGTTCGGTGCGGTCGATGATATTGCCGGTGCTGCCGAACAATTGGCCCAGCACCGGAATGTCGCCCAGCAGGGGGAGGCGGTTGCGGCTCTTGGTGACGGAGTTCTTGATCAGCCCGCCCAGGGAAATGGTCTCCCCGTCCTGCACCGCCACCGAGGTGACGATCTTGCGCTCCTGGATGGTCGGCGAATCGAGGCTCGAGCTGGTGGTGTTGGAGACGTCGCTGACCTCCTGGTCGATATCGAGCAGAACCAGGCCGTTGTCGTTGACCCTGGGCGTCACCTTCAAGATCACCCCGGTCTGCTGGTATTGGATGGAACTTACGACCCCGCCGCCGAGCGCGCTTGACGCCGTTCCGGTGGAAATCGGCACCTGATC
>DATCFQ010000200.1:0-3835 GCA_036509495.1 Caulobacteraceae bacterium | reverse complement strand
TCCGCGAAGCCCACGATGCGGCGGTGCAGATGCAGGTCCCGGCCGACCGGCTGCTGGTCTACCGCGTCGGCGAGGGATGGGAACGGCTCTGCCGGTTCCTGGACGTCCAGGGCCCCGAAATCCCATTCCCCCACGTCAACGATGCGGATTCGTTCCTGGAGAACTTCCCAGCCCCGACCCGCATGGCCTAGCTTATGGGATCGCGGCCGCTTGGCGCCGCTGAGGGTCCGATGTCCTTGAAGGTGATCGGCGCGGGTCTTCCGCGCACCGCGACCTGGTCGCAGAAACTGGCGCTGGAGCAGCTCGGCTTCGGCCCCTGCTACCATATGAGCGAGTCGCTCGAGCAGCCCACGCACTGGCCGCTTTGGGAAAAGGCCGCGCAGGGCGAGCCGATCGACTGGGAGGCGATCTTCTCGGAATGGGGCTCGACCACCGACGCGCCGGGCTGCCATTTCTACACCGAGCTGGCGGAGCGCTATCCGGAGGCCAAGGTGGTGCTGTCCGTGCGCGATCCGGAAAAGTGGTTCGCCTCCACCCAGAACACCATCCTCAGCGGCGCGGTCGCCGGCTTCCATGGCGCGCGGGGCAGCCTCGCCATGGTCGAGGCTGTCGGCTGGGGGACCGACCCCAGGCTTCGCGACAAGGCCTGGATGCTCGACCGCTACCATCGCCACAATGAAGCGGTGCAGCGCGCCATCCCGGCCGAGCGGCTGCTGGTCTACAAGGTGTCGGACGGCTGGGAGCCGCTCTGCCGCTTCCTCGGCGTCGAGGCCCCCGAAACGGCCTATCCGCAGGTGAACACCACCGACGACTTCAAGGCGATGATCGCCGCGCGGGTCGCCGACGGCGGCGGGATCGCCCAGACGCACTGAGGCCGGCCAGGCCGATCAGTCCGGCAGGCGGACGGACTCCACCTCGCGCTCCAGGGCCGCGGCGTCGATCAGCTTGGAACTTTCCAGATCGACCGACTCCAGTCGCTCGGAAAGCACCGCGATCAGGCTGCTCAGGAACTCCACCTCGCGCTGCGACAGGGTGGCGAAGACGAATTCCGCCAGCACCTTGAAATGCGGCGCGAGCAGGTGATGCAGCGCCCAGCCCTCGGCCGTCGGGGTCAGCAGCTTGCGCCGGCGGTTGCCGGGATCGGCGCGCTCGGCGATCCGGCCCAGCCGCACCAGCCGCGCCACCGAGCGGCTGACGTTCATCGGGTGCATGCCGGTGGCGTCGCAGAGCTCGTGCGAGGCCGCCTGGCCCACCGCGGTCAGGGACATCAGCACCCGCGCGTCGTTCAGGGTCAGGTCGTAGCGGTCGGCGAAATGGGTGAAGAACGGCCGTCCGATCAGATTGGTCAGTTTCAGCAGGCGGTAGAGCAGGCGAGGATGGGTCTGATCGAGAATGGGTTCGCCCGGCGCGGCGCCATCCGGCCCCGCGTCGCCCACCCCACAGCCGTCCGGCGCCGCCATGGCCATCGCCGTCCTCCCCCAATGCATTTGACGCATGCGGCCGCTTCATCGGTCAAGCGCGATGAATCCGGGGGGCTTTGCCGCCCAACGGCCACGCCGTAGATTTCGCCGATGAGAACCCGGGCCAAGATCTGCTGCATCGCGTCTGTCCTGGAGGCGCGCCAGGCCATCGAAGCAGGCGCCGACGCCATCGGTTTTGTCGGCGCCATGCCGTCCGGCCGCACCATCTCCGACGCCAGGATCGCCCAGCTCACGGCGCTGGCGCCCCCGCCGGTGGCGACCTTTCTGCTGACCTCAGAGCCGACGGCGGAAGGGATCTCGGCCCACATCCGGCGGACCCATCCGACCACGGTGCAGATCGTGAGCCACATCGACCCGGCCGAGTCGGAGCGATTGGCCGCGCTCGAGCCCCAGGTTCGACGCGCGCAGGTGATCCATGTCGAAGGACCCGAGGCGCTGGACCTTATTGCGCTCTATGCGCCCTATGTGCACGCCTTCCTTCTCGACTCCGGCCGGCCGAACGCGGCGACGCCCGAGTTCGGTGGAACCGGCCGCCAGCACGACTGGACGGTGAGCGCCGCCTTTGTCCGGGCGAGCACGCTGCCCGTCTTTCTCGCCGGCGGCCTCTCCGCCGCCAATGCCGAAGAGGCCATCAGGCGGGTGCGTCCGTTCGGACTGGACCTCTGCTCGGGCGTCCGCACCGATGGCGGCCTGGATCCGGACAAGCTGGAGGCCTTCATGGCGGCCGTGCGCAGAGCCGACCAAGGCCTCGCATCCGCCTCGTCGCGCGTCAGTCCTGTCGCACGTCCGTGAAGCGGCGCAGCAGCGCCACCAGCCGGTCGTAGTCCGCCGGCCCCAGGGCCTCGCGATAGCCTTCGATCAGCCCGGCGTGGGCCGCCTTGAGTTCGCCCAATAGCTCCGCGCCTTCGGCGGTGAGCGCCAGCACCTGGGCGCGGCCGTCGCTCGGGTCCTGCGCGCGGGAGATGAGGCCACGGGCCGCCAGGATCTCCAGCGGCTCGACCAGGTTCGGCTGGCGCACGCGCACCGCGCCGGCGAGGGCGGCGGCCCGGCGCCCGGGATTGGCCTCGAGCACCAGGAGGACCGCATAGGCCAGCTGGCTGATCGCGGCGCCGCCGAAGCGGTCGTTGAACGCCCTGAGATCGCGCTGCTGGGCCAGCCGCAGCCAGAACCCCACCGCGGCGTCGAGTTCGGCAGTGTCCAAAGGCGCGGGCCTGGGAGCCGGGCTTTTCATCGGATTACATATACCATATAACTATCTCATCTGGCCATGTCCGACGGCAGGCCAATCCGGACACACCGAGGAGAGGGCCCCATGACGAGCGAATCCAAGGACACCATCCGCAAGGAGACGGTCTATGTGGAGTTCGAGGACGGCGTCGCCTGGGTGTTCATGAACCGCCCCGAGAAGAAGAACGCCATGAGCCCGCAGCTCAACCGGGACATGCTCGAGGTGGTCGACCAGCTCGAGGTCGACGATCGCTGCCAGGTGCTGGTGCTGACCGGCGCGGGCGAGAGCTTCGCCGCCGGCATGGACCTGAAGGAATATTTCAAGGAGCTGGACGGCAAGGGGCGCCAGGCCACCATCCGCAGCCGCCGCACCGCCTACGACTGGCAGTGGCACCGGCTGATGTTCTACGAGAAGCCGACCATCGCCATGGTCAATGGCTGGTGCTTCGGCGGGGCCTTCTCGCCCCTGGTGGGCTGCGACCTGGCCATCGCCGCGGACGAGGCCCAGTTCGGCCTCTCGGAGATCAACTGGGGCATCATTCCAGCCGGCAACGTCACCAAGGCCGTGGCCCTGACCATGAACTGGCGCCAATCGCTCTACTACATCATGACCGGCCTGCCGTTCGACGGGAAGAAGGCCGCCGAGATGGGCCTGGTCAATGAGTCGGTGCCGCGGGCCGAGCTGCGCCAGCGGGTGCGCCAGCTCTGCGACCTTTTGCTCTCCAAGGATCCGGACGTGCTGAAGGCGGCCAAGGACTGCTTCAAGCGCGTGCGCGACATGCCGCTCGATACCTCGGAGGACTACATCACCTCCAAGCTGGAGCAGATGTTCCACATCAACGGCATGCAGGCCCGCAACGAGGGCATGAAGCAGTTCCTCGAGGACAAGAAGATCCGCCCGGGCCTGGAGACGGCCAAGTTCACCAAGGCGTCGAGGGGGAAGTAGCCGCCCCCCGACCGCTCGTCCCGGCGAAGGCCGGGACCCAGGACAGGTTAGCGAAGGCGTGCGCCGGTTTTCGCTTAGGCCCAGCGTTCGATCCAGGTCAGGGGCAGCTTTTGGCCCATGCGCGACCTTATTGGCCGTTTATCCGTCGTTCTGACTGCCTGAAGAGTGGCGCCGAGGCCGG
>DATCFQ010000199.1:0-2327 GCA_036509495.1 Caulobacteraceae bacterium | reverse complement strand
CCCCTCCACCACCCGCTCTTCGGCGGGCGGTCCCCCTCCCGCCGCTGCGCGGGGGAGGTGAAGACAAGCCGTCATCACCCCGCGATCGCCTGCGCGTCCCGCTCCCCGGTCCTGATCCGCAGCGCCGCTTCCAGGTCGGTGACGAAGACCTTGCCGTCGCCGATCTTGCCGGTGTTGGCAGCCTGGGCCACGGCTTCGACCACCGCGTCGACGATGTCGGACGAGACGGCGATCTCGAGCTTCACCTTGGGCAGCAGCTTCACCTCGTATTCGGCGCCGCGATAGACCTCGGTCTTGCCCTTTTGCCGCCCATAGCCGCGCACCTCGGTGACGGTCAGGCCGGAGGCTCCGGCCTGGGTGACGGCGTCCAGGGTGGCGTCGAGCCGGCTCGGCTTGATGATGGCGGTGATCATCTTCATGGCATGGTTCTCCTGGGCCGGGGGCTCGGGTCATACCTAGGCGTAACGCCGGTTTTGTCAAAGCGGCTGGCGGGCTCGAGGATCGGTCCCACCGGAACGGGCCGTAGGGCGCCGGCGACCGCCTTGGCCCTGAGCCGCGGCGCCTTGGGTTTGACCGCGAAGGTCTGTTTCACCGCCTCCAGCAGGATCAGCCCGGAGAACTGCGGCCACAGCCGCGAGCCGAGCTGCTCGAAGGCCTCGGCCCAGCCGGCGGTCCATTCCAGCGGCGGGGCGTAGAGGGCCCGCGACCAGGCGGTGGGCTCCAGCTCCGCCTCGCGGACCAGATCCTCCAGTTGGCGGCGGGTGTAGGGCCGGCCGTGGCCGAACGGGGTCTTCTCGGCGTCCGACCAGATGCCGAGGCGCGAGGCGGCGACGATGATCACCCGGCCGGAGGGGGCCAGCACCCGCCACACTTCGCGCAGCAGGGCGACCGGATCGTCGCTCTCCTCCAGGCCATGGACCACCAGGATGCGGTCGAACAGGGCGTTGGGGAATCCGAGCGCCGCCTCGTCCATCAGGCAGGCGAGGTTTTTGCCATCGTGGGGCCAGGCCTCGACCCCCTGGGCCGCCGGCATGGCGGCGACCACGCGGCGGGCCGAACCCGGGCCCTCCAGGAAGGGGGTGGCGTAGCCGAGACCCAGGATATCCAGCCCGCGCGGGTTGTCCCACGCCTCCTGCAGCTTTCGGCCCACCATCTCGCGCACGGCCCGGCCGAGCGGGCTGGCGTAGAAACGGCGGAGTTCAAGGACGTCGCGGCGCATGGACCCAGATGACCTCAGGCGTTCATATAGGGCGATTTGTCCCCGAGGTGACGTCCATGCCGCTCAAGGTCCACCAGTTCGCCTGCCTCAACGACAACTACGGCTTCCTGATCCGCGACGAGGCCACCGGCAAGGTCGGCTGCATCGACACCCCGGACGCCGCGGCGATCCTGGCCGAATTGGAGCGGCTGGGCTGGGGCCTCGACCTGATCATGAACACCCACTGGCACCCCGACCACGCCGGCGGCAACGCCCGGCTCAAGGAGGTCACCGGCTGCCAGATCGTGGGGCCGCAGGAGGTCACCCGCATCGCCCCGCTCGACCGGCCGCTGCACGAGGGCGACGAGGTGCGGCTGGGCGAGACCCGCTTCGAGGTGCTGGAGACCGGCGGCCATACCCTCGGCCACATCTCCTATTACGACCCGGCCGACGCCACGGTGTTCGTCGGCGACACCCTGTTCGCGCTCGGCTGCGGGCGGGTGTTCGAAGGCACCGCCGAGCAGATGTGGACCAGCCTCTCGCGCCTGGCGGCCCTGCCGGACGAGACCCTGGTCTACTGCGCCCACGAATACACCGCCGCCAACGCCCGTTTCGCCCTCAGCGTGGATTCCGGCCCGGCGCTGAAGGCCCGCGCCGCCGAGGTGTTCGCCGCCCGCGAGCGTGGCGAGCCGACCGTGCCGACCCGCATCGGCCTGGAAAAGGCCGCCAATCCCTTCCTGCGCGCGCCGGTGCTGCGGCCAGGCGAGCCCGAAGCCCAGGCCTTCGCTGAAGTGCGCAAGGCCAAGGACGTCTTCGCCGGATGAGCCCTGATGTCCCGGCCCGCCAGGTGATCGGGGCCCTGGGCCTGCAGCCCCATCCCGAAGGCGGCTGGTTCCGCGAGACCTTCCGCGACACGGCCGCGGATGGCGGCCGGGCCGCCTCGACCGCGATCTTCTATCTGCTGGAACAAGGCCAGGTCTCGGTCTGGCGCCGGGTGACCGACGCGGTGGAGGTCTGGCGCCACTATGCCGGCGGCCCCCTGCGGCTCAGCCTCGCCGCGCCGGGAGAGGCCGCGGCCGTCCAGGTGCTGGGCCCCGACCTCTTCGCCGGCCAGACCCCGCAGGTGGTG
>DATCFQ010000198.1:0-3729 GCA_036509495.1 Caulobacteraceae bacterium | reverse complement strand
TCTCGCTGGTGACCTCCTGGCCGCGCGCGCCCAGCCAGGGCCGCACCACCGCGTGGCCGCCGCCCACCGCGGCGCTCACCACCTGGCGCACCATGGCCGCGGGGATGGCGAAGCCGACCCCGGCCGAGCCGCCCGACTGCGACACGATGAAGGTGTTGAGGCCGATCAGGTCGCCGTTCATGTCGACCAGCGGCCCGCCGGAGTTGCCCGGATTAATCGCCGCGTCGGTCTGGATGTAGGAGGAGAAGTCGGACTGCGAGACCGCGGTGCGGTTCATCGCCGAGACGATGCCGTTGGTCACCGTCTGGCCGACGCCGAAGGGGTCGCCGATGGCCAGCACCAGGTCGCCCACCTCGATGTCGTTGCGGTCGTCGATGGGGATGGTCGGCAGGCTCTCGCCCTTCACGTCGATCTTCAGGACCGCGATGTCGGCGCGGGCGTCGTCGAGCAGCACCTTGGCGGGGAACTGACGCCGGTCGGACAGCACCACCTGGATATCCTGTCCGTCCGCCACGACGTGGTGGTTGGTGACGATCACCCCGTCTGAGCGGACGATGGCCCCCGAGCCCAGCGACTGCTGGACCCCCGACTGCGGCCTGAGACCGAACATCTGCCAGAACGGATCGACCTGCTGGCGCACCACCCGGCGACTGAACACATTGACCACCGCCGGCGCCGTCTTCTTGACCACCGGCGCGAAGGACAGGCGCACGGACCCGGCGCTCTCGGGCAGGCGGCGCTCGGGAACGGCGAAGGCTCCCTGCACGCCCTGGGCGCTGGACTTGCCGGGATGGCCCGAACAGGCGGCGAGGACGGCGAGGGAGAGAGTGGGGATCAGCAGGCGGCGCAGGCTCATGCGAAGGTAGGCTCCGTGTCAGAGAGGCACAATCAGCGTCAGCTTTGCGGCCCTAGCATGGCGTCAGGTTCGGACCGGCTTGCGCAGGTTCTGGACCGCCAGGACCACGCCGATCACCAGGAAGAGGCTCGCCAGCAGGAACGGCGCGCCCAGCACCACCGGGCCGCCGCTGGAGTGTCTGGCCAAGGAACCGGAGTGTTTGGCCAGGGCATAGGCCAGGGAATAGGCCTCGCCGAACAGCACGGGTGCGATGATGCCGGCCACGGCCTGCAGACTGGCGTTGGCGCCCTGCAGCCGGCCCTGCTCGTTGGCGGCCGCCCGCCGGGTCATGATCGACTGGATGGCGGGTCCGGCGACGCCGGACAGTGTCATCACCGGGATGCCGAACCAGAAGATCAACCCGCTCGGAGCGAAACCGAAGATGGCCGTGCCGAGCACCGCGCAAAGCATGCCGATCAGGATCACCCGGGGCTCGCCGAGGGCGCGCACCAGCCGCCCGGACAGACCCATCTGGACGGCGAAGGAGCAGGCGCCGAAGGACGTCATGCAGGCGGTGATGGCGCCCATGCCCCAGCCATAGCGGTCGTGGGCGTAGAGCACGAAGGCGGTCGGGAACACCATGGTGGCGAACTGGACCAGCACCAGGATCATGCCCAGGCTGAGCAGCCCGGGCTTGGAGCGCAGCACGCCGATGGCGTTGAAGGAATTGAGCCGGAAATGGAACGGGGCCCGCGCCTCGCGGCTGAGCGACTCCGGCACCACGAAGAAGCCATAGGCGGCGTTGATCAGGGAGAAGCCGGCGGCCGCCCAGAATGGCGCGCTCGGCCCCAGAGCGGAGAAGGCCCCGCCGATCGCAGGCCCCATGACGAAGCCGGCGCTCATCGAGGCCTGCATCAGGCCATAGGCGCCGGCGCGCCGGTCGACCGGGGTCACGTCGGCGATATAGGCGAAGGCGGTGGCGATGTTGGCCGAGGTCGCGCCGGTGAAAAGGCGGATCAGCAGCAGCTGCCAGATGCTGGTGGCCATGGCCATGCCCGAGTAGCTGACCCCGAGCCCGGCGATCGACAGGAGCAGGATCGGCCGGCGGCCGTAGCGGTCCGAGAGCGCGCCCAGGATCGGCGAGAACAGGAACTGCATCAGGGCGAAGACGGTCATGAAGAGGCCGTTCATCAGCCCCGCGTCGCCGGCGCTTCCGGTCATCCGCTTGATCAGGAGCGGCAGCACCGGGGCGGTGATCCCCATGGCGATGGTGTCGATGGTCACCGCCACGAAGATGAAGGCCAGGGCCGCGCGTCGCCCACGCGCCGGCTCAGGCGACTCCGAGGCGGGGGCGTCGATCGCAGCCATGGGCGGGGCGTCGTGGGCCATCGGGTCCTTCGGGCGGGGAAGCTCGTCCGGGGCCGCGCGCCGGATGAACAGATCGAAGTGATGGCCGCCCGCCTTGACTCCGTCAAGCCGCCGTTCGGCGAAGAGCGTTACCGGGCCGCGGCCGCCGCGGCCTCGGGCGCCCTGGTCGCCCGCCAGGCCATGACCACCGCCGCGAGCATCAGGGCGCTGGCCAGGAAGAACGGCAGGCCGATCAGGCCCTGGGCCTTGTGCGCGGGCGTCGCGGCGAAGGCGAAGGTCACGGCGAACAGCGACGGGCCGATCAGGCCGGCGATGCTGATCAGGCCGGTGTTGGCGCCCTGCAGCCGCCCCTGTTCGCTGTCGGAGACCAGCCGGGTCATCAGCGACTGGATGCAGGGGCCGGCGAGCCCCCAGAGGCAGAGCACGAAGATCGCCACCAGGAAGGCCCAGCCCCGGCTGGCCCAGCCCAGGGCGGCGAATCCGGCGGCGGCGAACAACAGGCCGACGGCCAGGGTCTTCCGCTCGCCCAGCCAGGCCACCGTCGGCCGCACCAGGCCGGCGGAGACCACCAGGGAGGAGGCTCCCACCACAGTCATGGACACCCCGATCATCCAGGGTCCCCAGCCGTAGCGGTCGGCGACATAGAGCGCCCAGACCGTGGCGAACAGGGCATTGACCAGCCGGGCCATGAAATTGACCATGGCCAGCCCCATCAGGCGGCCCTTCGAGGCCAGCATGCCGATCGCCGCGAACGGGTTGGCCAGGCGCAGCGAGAAGGGAGAGCGGTTCTCTGGAGCCAGCGATTCGGGCAGCACCAGAAAGCCGTAGGCGGCGTTGGCGAAGGTCAGGCCCGCCGCCGCCCAGAACGGCAGGCGCGGCCCCAGCTGGCCCAGGAGCCCGCCCAGCATCGGTCCCAGGATGAAGCCCACCCCGAAGGCCGCGCTGAGCACGCCATAGGCAGCCGCCCGCTTCTCGGGCGGGGTGACGTCGGCGATGTAGGCATTGGCGGTGGTGATATTGGCTGCGGTGATCCCCGCTAGCAGCCGGCCGACGAACAGCCATTTCAGGTCCGGCGCCGTCGCCATGATCACATAGTCGATGGCCAGGCCCAGGCAGGAGATCAGGATCACCGGCCTGCGGCCGTATCGGTCCGACAGCGAGCCGAGGATCGGGGCGCAGATCACCTGGGCGGCGGCGAAGGCGGTGGAGAAGACCCCGAACGCCAGGGCCGAGCGGCTGGTGTCGCCGCCGAGGAAGCCCTTCACCAGATTGGGCCAGACCGGACCGATGACGCCGTTGGCGACGATGTCCAGCGTCACGGTGATGAAGATGAAGGCCACGGCCGCGCGGCGGCGCCCCGGGCCGGCGGCCACGGTCATGGCAATCGCTCCCCCAGCGAACCGATCAGAACCTGCCACCACTCGCCCTCGCGGCGCAGGAACAGCGGTTCGGGGAAATGGTGGCGCGCCACGTGCTCCTGCGGAACCGTCTCCCACCCGCGGTGCTCGACGGTGACCCGGGTCTCC
>DATCFQ010000197.1:0-8557 GCA_036509495.1 Caulobacteraceae bacterium | reverse complement strand
AGCGGGCGTCGAACACGGCGACGTCGTCGGGGCGGAAATAGGCGTAGTCACCGCCCGACCAGGGCACCGCCTTGCCCTTCAGCCGCGGACCTTCGAAGGTCCCGCTCTCCACATAGACCGCCGAGCGCGAACCGCCGGCCGGGGTGTTGGCGATCATCTGGGCCTTGGGAAAACTCAGCCGGACCTCTATCGCGAACTCCAGCCGCGGGTTGTCCATGGTCGAGAAGGGTCCGCTCATCCCGGCGATCCTTGTTTGCGCATCAGCGATGGCGGCCGCTGGCGGGGAACCCAGGTCCCGCGGCCGGGGAAGTTCTTCAGCACCGCCCCATCCCAGAGTCGCACTGCCCGCACTTTGAAGCGCCATTCGCCGTCGGTGTCGCGCACCGCGGTGTCCTCATAGTAGCCGGCGAAGCGCAGCACATAGGGCGGCTCGCCCTCGCATTCGGTGACGAAGGCGAAGGAGCGGATGTCCACCGAGCCGTCGTCCTTGGGCGTGTACTGCACCTGGGTGGTGTGGTGCTGGCGGCCGGGAAACCCCGGGGCGTTGAAATAGTGGTCGGCGAGGCCGCGGATGCCCTCGTGGCCCTCCCAGATGTCGGGATCGTCGAACACCTCTTCCTTCATCAGGCAGTCGGCGGTGAAGACGGCGACCAGGCCCTCTACGTCGCCGGTGTCGAGCGCCCAGGCGTAGGCGGCCATCAGGTCCTGAAGCGCCAGGCGGTCCTCGATCGAAAGCTTGGACACGTCCATCCTCCGCTGCGGCGTCCGTCGGCCGCGGACAACTCGTCACGAACGTTAGCTTCCACGGCCCGGCCGCGCAACGGGCTGTCAAGGGACCGGCTTAGCGTCGCCCGCATCATGCTGGACCTGCGCCATACTTGACGGGCCGGGGGCGGCCATCGACCCGGCGTGCGGGGTGCGAAAGATGCGGAGCCCTGGTGATCCGGAACTTGTGCCGACAGCGGATGGCGCGCGCGGCCGTCCACCGTATTTACAGTGGATTTACGGTGGCTGGAGCCAAAAACGGCGCGGGCGGGCCCGCCGGGCATTGAAGCTGCCGCAGCCTCCGGAACGACAAGGCTTGAAGGCCGATGCTAATGACCGTTACTAATCTGGCGCGCTTATCCGAGCGCAAGGGAAACGCCAGCCGACATGGCCGTTGAACAGGGCAGCGTACTGAAGACCGGCCTGGCGCTCGGCCTGCTGTCGGCCATCGGGCCCCTGGCCATCGACCTCTACCTTCCGGCCTTCCCGACCATGGTGGAGGAGCTGCACGCCTCGCCGGGCGAGGTGCAGCGGACGCTGTCGGCCTTCTTCCTGGCCCTGGCGGCGGCCCAGATCCCGGTCGGCTCGTTCGGCGACCGCTTCGGACGCAAGCTGCCGCTATATGTCGGCCTCGGCCTGTTCGTGCTGATGTCGATCGCCTGCGCCTTCGCCACCTCGGCTCCGATGCTAGTGGCCCTGAGGTTCGTGCAGGGCTTCGGCGTCTGCGCCGGCACGGCGGTGTCGCGGGCGATGATCCGCGACCTCCAGTCGGGCCACCAGGCGGCGCGGCTGATGGCCATCAGCTTCCTGATCATCGGGGTCTCGCCGGTGCTGGCCCCAGCCATCGGCAGCTTGCTGCTGGGCGTCATGCCCTGGCGCGGGCTGTTCTGGGTGATGGCGGGCCTGGGCCTGGCCGGCCTCGGCGTCGCGGCCGCGCTGCCCGAGACCCTGCCGCGCCAGCGCCGGATCCCGGTGCGCCAGCCGGTGCTGCCCGCCTATGGCGCCCTGCTCGGCAATCCCCGCTTCATCGCAGCCGCCCTGATCGCGGGCCTGGCCACCACCATCCCCTATGCCTACGTCACCGCCGCGCCCTTCGTGTTCTCCGGCGTTTTTCGCCTGACGCCCAGGGCCTACAGCCTGCTACTGGGCCTCAACGCGGTCTGCTCGATCGGCCTGACCCAGGTCTCGCCGAACCTGATGCGGCGCTGGGGGGCCCGGCGGCTGATCCTGACCATGATGGGACTGGGGCTGCTGCTCACCCTGGCCTACGGCGCGGCCGCCCTTGCGGGCCTCGGCGGGCTGGTGCTGTTCCAGGGCTTCTCGATGCTGCTGTTCTGCGTCGCGGGTCTGTCGTTGACGCCGGCCGCGATCTCGGCGCTCGACGCCGGCTCCAGTGGCGCCGGCGCGGCCGCGGGAATGCTCGGCACGCTGCAGCTGATCGTAACCGCCGGGGCCAGCGCCTTGATCTCGGCCTTCCCGGCCTTCTCGCTTGCGCCGCTGCTCGGCGTCGTGCTCGGCTGCCTGGCGGTCAGTTGGGCGCTCTGCTGGGCCACCATGCGCCCCCCGGCGTCTCCAGCACAGGGCTGAACCCATGCCTCACGATCGCGCGCCAGCACCACCTCCCAGGAGAAGCTCCCCGCCGGCAGCCGCCTCTGGCGCCCTGCTGCCGCTGGGGCTGACGCACGCTCGTCTGGACGCCGCGCGCCGTGAGTTCGCCGCGGTGGTCGGCGCGCAGAACCTGTATTTCGACGCCATGGACCGTGACAGCTACCGGGACAAGTTCGCCATCGACGACGCCCGCCACCGGCCACTGGGGGCCATCGCCCCACTCACCGCCGAGGAGGTGCAGCAGATCGTCCGGGTGGCGGCCAAGGCGGGCATCCCGCTCTGGCCGATCAGCCGCGGCAAGAACCTGGGCTATGGGGGCTCGGCGCCGATGCTTTCCGGCTCCATCGTGCTCGACCTGTCGCGGATGAAGAAGATCGAGGTCGACGTCGACAACGCCACGGTGCTGGTCGAGCCCGGCGTCGGCTTCTACGACCTCTACGACCACCTGCGGACCAACAACATCCCGCTGTGGCTCTCCACCCCCGCCAATAGCTGGGGCTCGGTGATCGGCAACGCCCTGGATCGGGGGGTCGGCTACACGCCCTACGGCGAGAATACCTCCAAGCTCTGCGGCCTGGAAGTGGTGCTGGCCGACGGCGATCTGGTGCGCACCGGCATGGGCGCGATCAAGGGCTCCTCGACCTGGGGCCTGTACCGCTATGGCTTCGGGCCGGCGTGGGACCAGATGTTCGTCCAGTCGAACTTCGGCGTCGTGACCAAGGCCAACATCTGGCTGATGCCCGAGCCGGAATCGGTGCTCGGCATGGACGTCGAGTTCGACCGCCCCGACGATCTCGGCCCCCTGATCGACGCCCTGGGCCCGCTGCGCCGCGAGGGCCTGCTGCAGGCCAATCCGACCATCGGCAACTGGATGCGCGCCGCCGCCATCGTCACCCGCCGCTCGGACTGGACCGACAAGCCCGGCGCGCTGGACGACCGCGTGATCGACGCCATCCGCAAGAAGTTCAACATGGGCTGGTGGGGCGTCGGCCTCAGGATCTTCGGCCGCGAGGAGGTCAACAAGGCCATCTACCCGATCCTCGAGAAGGCCATGAGCGAGCTGAAGCCCCTGAGCCTGAAGCCCTCGCACTGGACCAGGGGCCAGCCGGTCGAGGCCAATCCGAACATGGGCGTGCCCACGACCTTTCCACTGCAGAGCGCCAACTGGCACGGGGCGGTGGGCGGCCACGTCGGCTTCTCGCCGATCCTGCCGCAGTCGGGCAAGCTGGCCCTGGAGCAGTTCCACCGGACCTACGCCCGCTACAAGGAATTCGGCATGGACTACCAGGCCAGCTTCGCCTTCGGCGAGCGCCACCTGATCAACGTCAACGCCATCCAGTTCAACAAGAGCGACCCGGAGATGATGAAGCGGGTCGACCCGTTCCTGAAGGCGCTGATCGCGGACGCCCGCACCCGCGGCTACTGCGAGTATCGCACGCATCTCGACTACATGGACGCGGTCGCCGACACCTACGACTTCAACGACCACGCGCTGCGCCGCCTGAACCAGCGGATCAAGGATGCGCTGGACCCGGCGGGGATCATCGCGCCGGGCAAGAGCGGCGTCTGGCCAAGCTCGCACCCCGAGGCCAAGGCCGCCGCCAGGGAACGCCGCGCATGAACCGGATCCTGCTGGCCGCCGCCGCCCTGATCGCCGTCCCGCTCGGGGCCCCTGCGCAGCCGGCCCCCGACGGGCGAGCCCTGTTCCACCACAAGTGCGGCATGTGCCATGAGGCCGGAGGCATGGGTACGGCCCTACTCGCCCGCCGGGTGCAGCCGGCCGAGCTCGAGAAGCGCTCCAACCTCAATGCCGACTACGTCTTCCAGTACGCCCGTCACGGGCTCGGCAACATGCCGCCGATCACGCCTGGCGACGTCAGCGACCCTGAGCTGAAGGCCATCGGCGCCTATCTGGCGGCCGGTCTGCACGGAGCCAAGTGATGGCCGCAACCGCCCATCTCGACCGTCGCGCCCTGCTGGTCGCCGCCAGCGCCCTGACCGCGGCGGCCGCCATGCCGTCCTTCGCGGCTGCCGGGCGGCTGGCTGGTGGCGCCGTTGCCGTGTTCGAGGCCGAGGAGCGATCCGCGCGCACCTTCGTGCGCGGCCGCGGCGCGCCCCTGGCCATCGACGGAGACCGCATCCGCTTCGCCCGCCGGCTGTTTGGCGAACAGCGCCCTAGCAAGGTGGTCGGCGTGACCCGCTACGCCGATTTCCTGATGCTGGCGGAGAGCGCCCGCGAGCACGGCTATCGCGCGACCTTGGAGGGGCGGGCGCCGCCCGACGGCGCCGCCCTGTTCGTCTGGACTGCAGAACCCGCCGAGGCCCCTCAACCGCTCGCCAGCCAGGGCCAAGAGAACCGCACCTGCGCCGACACGATGGCGGAGACCCATTCCACCTCAGATCTGGCGAGCTGACCGGGAGAGACGATGCCCCGCTTCGATATGCCGTCCTCGGTGGGCGTGACCTCGACGGCCGATCCCACAGCGTCCGCGAGCGGCCGAACCCGCCTCGAACAGATCGGCACGGCCTATCGCACGGCCTACCTCGCGCACGATCCCAAGCTGGCGCCGTTCGATGCGACGGTGCGCTTCACCGAAAACAGCGTCGAGATGCCCCTGCCCGACGGCACCTGGGACACGGTCACCCGCGAGGTGGGGCCCGCACTGACCATCTCCGACCCGATCACCGGCAATGTCGGCATCTACACGAGTATCATGCAGAAGGACGTGCCCGGTTTCCTGGCCATCCGCCTGAGGGTCGTCGACGGCCTGATCACCGAGGTCGAACAGGTCATCTCGACCAGACGCAATCTCTCCTCTCCGCCTACCCCGATCGGCCCGGTGGAGGGCTTCGAACACGATGCCGATCTCGCCCGCCCCGTCGATCCCGCTGACCGGATGACCCGCGCCGATCTGATCGCCATGGCCGACGCCTACTTCGAGACGCTGCAGAACAACACCGGCGTCTTGCGCGGCGGCGCGAGATTCCGGGCGGACGCCACCCGCTCCGAGAACGGGATGACGTTCCCCGAGATCGAGAAAGGCTTTCGCTCTGGGCGCTACCGGTTCAACGAGCGGGTGCGCGACCGCGAATACTTCCTGGTGGACGAGGCGCGCGGGATCGTCATGGCGCGCGGCTTCATCGATCACAAGGGTGTGCTGGACGACTACGCCCTGACCGACGGCACGCCGCAGACGTCCGCCTTCCGCGAGCCTCAGAGCTGGGGCCTGCTCGAGATGTTCAAGATCAAGCGCGGCGAGATCACCGGCGTGGAGGCGGTGTTCGTCCAGACGCCCTATTACATGCGCTCGCCGTGGACCAAGGTCCTCGACCGGCGCTCGGGCGGCCTGACCCCGCCCGCTCCCAAGACCCCGCCGTCGTCGCCCGCGTCGACCAACCCGCCGCTGGATCAGTGAGGCGCATTTTGGCGCCCGGAATCGGAGCCTAACCAGGTGATTGAACAGGCCGCACGCGAGCGCTTCGCCAGGGCGCGCCCCTCCCTCGAGTTCGAGTTCGAGTTCAGTATTCGCGCGACGCTGGGAGCGCCGATCGAGCAGGGAACATGGGAGGAGCGCCGACGACGGATCATTCCCATACTGGAGGGAACCGTCGAGGGCGCGCGTTTCAAGGGCGTGGTGTTGCCGGGCGGGGCCGACTGGCAGACCATCCGAGTCGGAGATGGTGCCGCCCAGATCTATGCGCGCTATACCTTGCAGCACGAGGACGGAACGGTCGTCGGCGTGATCAATCCGGGGGTCCGGCGGGGCCCGCCAGAGGTGATGGCCAGGCTCGCCGCCGGCGAAACGGTCGACCCGTCCAGTTACTACTTCCGCACAGCGCCGCAATTCGAAGTCGGCCCAGGGCCGCATCAGTGGCTTGCCGAAAACGCCTTTGTCTGCACCGGCGCGCGATGGCCGGGGTCTGTGGAGATCGACGTCTACAGGGTGCTCTAAACGGCGCGCCGCTTCCGATCATAGATTGCGCGCCTCAGGCCAGCGGCAGGTCCTGGGCTCCGAACCATGCGCCATGCACCTGTGTGGCGTTGCGGAACGGCAGGATCACCCGGGCGACTTCCTCCATGGTGGGCGCATCGACGATCATCAGTTCCGATCGCATCTCGCCGGGATTGTGAGCCGTGCCGATCAGCCAGCCATCGCCCTCTTCTGTCGAGCCGGGGCGAGGGACGAAGCTCGGCTCCTGAAGCATGTGGGTCTCGCCGCCAAAGCACGACCTGATTTCGCCGGTCTCGATGTCGAAGCGGCCAAAGCAGTTGGCCGCATAGCGCATCTGTGGGTGCGTGCCTGCGCGCGCCGGCCGGTCGGGGTCGAAGTACTGCACGTAGATGTAGCGATAGGGCAGGCCCAGACGGCGGTCGTCGATGCGGGTGAAGCTGGTCACCGGCTGCGAGAACAGGACCTCCTCGACGCACCTGTCGTCCTTGGAATTCAGGTCGAACGTGAGGCGCCGGATGGTGTTCTGGGGCGCCGAGAACTGGCCGCCGGCCAGGTCCTCGAACCACGGCCAGGTGTTCCCGTCGGCCATGGGCGCCTCCATGATCACCTTGGAACCCTCGGTGCGGGCGTTGGCGGTGTGCACGATGGACCGCTCCGGGCCCAGGAACCAGCGGATGTCCTTGGCGTCCCCGTCACGTGGCATGATGCCGTAGTAGGAAGGCTTGGAGGAATCCCAGGCCCAATGGATCTTGCCTTCGTGCAGCCGTTCCAGGCTGGTCACGCAGCCGCCGCCCGGGATGATCACGTGCTCGCGCGTCAGGGCCATGTCGTGCAGCATGCTGGTGTAGGGGACTTCGAAGCTCCACTCCCGGGTTACGACGCCGGACTTGTCGAAGATCGCCAAGAACACATCGCGGGAGCACAGGCCCGAGGCCTCGTATCCGAACGCCGCAGTTTCGCCAGTTATCGGATCGACCTTGGGATGGGCGGTGAAGGCTTGGCTCTTCCAGGCGCCACCGAAGTCGGTAGGCCCCAGCGTTTCCAGGGTGTTCGGGTCCATCCTGTGCGGCAGGCCGTCTTCCTTGGTGGCGTAGAGCGCGCCAGCCATGACGACGGGGGTGGTGTTGGCTGTCGTGCGCCGCTGGGGATGGTCCGGATCGCGCACGCTCGGATCGTCGGTGAACGGATTGCGGTAATAGCCATACATCTGTCGGCGTGCCGCGCGCTGCGTCTCGAAGCGCTCGGTGCGGACGTAGCGACCCTTGTAGTCGACGACGCCGTTCCTGAAGCGGAACATCGACATATAGCCGTCGGACGCGAGGGGGATGTCGTCGGGCGGGTTGGGGGGATAAAACCAATCCGGATGCAGCCGGTAGAATGCTCCGTCGAGCTGCGACGGGATCTCCCCGGTCACCTCGCAGTCGTAGACGTCCGCCTCGAAGCGGGCCGGTGCGAAGTAGCCGCGCTTCGCCGGCTGGCTGGAAAAGTCGGCCATCGGTCTTTCCTCCCGTTAGGATGAGGTTCGGCCACCCGGGGCGCGGATGTCCAGGCCGATGCAGGCCCACCTTACTCCTGCTGCAGCTTGCCGCCCGGGGCCGCGAGCATGAGCTCGATCAGCTTGCGGGTGACGTTCGGCTCCAGGCCCTCGGTATGCCCCTTGTCCATCCGCACCACATCGGCCACCAGCCGCCCACCCCGGCAGTTCGGGTAGACGAACACCTCCGCCCTTCCCGGCCGCGCCGTGGTTCCCTGGGCAAGGTTCGGCGGACCGGGCTTGGGTCCTGCGTCGACCAGGCCCGGCCTGTCGTCGACCACGTCGGGCTCGCGGCGCTTGGGTCCACAGCCGTACCGGTCGGCCCAGGGCGAGGTCTGCGGCAATTCGAGGATCTCGTGCTCGCCAGTGTCGAAGATGAAGCTGATGTCGCATTCCGGCGTCACCGCGACGCCCGGCGCGCCGCCGGGAGGTCCCGCCCCGGGCGGAAAGCCCTTGAGGCTCAGACCCCTGAAGAACTCCGGATTCAGCGGCGCCGAACCGATCCGGCCGCCGGAAAGACTGAGCCAGCCATCGACCTTGCGCTTGAAATAGTCGCTGCAGACGATGCGATTGACGGTGAGGCCGCCCTGCGAGTGGCCGGCGAGCCAGAAGGCCTTGATGTTGCGGCGTCCGATGGCCCCGATCACCATGTCGCTGACATTATGCAGGTAGATGTCATCGGCGTCGGCGAGCCACA